>CAYYPN010000018.1:0-11009 GCA_964473545.1 uncultured Planctomycetaceae bacterium | reverse complement strand
CGAAATTCCCGGCGTCGTCGAAGGCGTGCCCACGACCCGGGCCGTGCTCACGCTCGCCGCCGAGCACAAGGTCGAGATGCCCATCACCACCGCCGTCCATGCCGTGCTGTTCGAGGGCCTCGACCCCATCGAAGGCATCAGCCAACTCATGAGCCGCGAACCAAAAGAAGAACGCGTGGCGTAGCGAGATTTCTGATTGCTGATGTCTGATCGCTGATGTACCTCTGCCAAGCCGGACCTGTCCCACGGACCCCTTCGGGGAGTCTTCGAAGGTCCGGGTACAATCAGCAATCTGAAATCTGAAATCGAACCTCACCCCATCGGCCATTCCGTCTCGACCCGGAAACCGAACCGCACCGCGTTGTCGATCCAGCGGAACCACGTCGGGTGGATCACGTAGAACTGTTGAGCGCGGACGGTGGATTCGATCTCGGCGATGTGCGGGAACTTGTCGAGGTAGGTCTTCCACACCACGGCGAAATCACCCGGGTCGATCAGCGTGGCGTGGCCGTGCAGTTGCACGCCGCGGATGCGCTGCCACATGGCGACCGGCTCGTAAACCGTGGCGGCGATGTGGCCGTGCCGTTCGATGTTGCGGCCGTGGCCGGAGGCCGGGTCCGACACGAAGTAGAGGTTCAGCGCATCGTCCGGGGCGAAGTAGAGGTTCGCCGCGCTGGGCAGTCCCGCGTCGTCGACCGTGGCCAGCGACAGGGTCAACTGCTCCCGGAGAAACGAACGTAAGGTTGCGGCAATGTCGAGATCGTGCATGGCATCGCCTCCCTGCGGCCCGATTCATTTTAACGTCATGGATGACTGTATCACAGTGGGCGCGGAGACGGAGGCACGGAGAAAACTCTGATGGTCCAATGCTGAGCCCGCGCTGTGCCTCAGTGCCTTTGCGGCCTCTGTGATTATTCCAACTGATCCGCGGCAAACGCACGTGCTTTATCCAACGCCTCTTCGAGTTTGGACGGGTCCTTGCCGCCGGCCTGGGCCATGTCGGGCTTGCCGCCGCCGCCGCCACCGGCGACCCTGGCCACCTCGCGCACCCAGTCGCCGGCCTTGAGCCCGCGATCGATCAGGGCCTGCGGTACCGCGGCGAGAAACGCCACCTTGCCGTCGCTCACGCTGCCCAGGAGCATCGCCGCCTCGGGACGCTTCTTACGAATCACGTCCATCGCCTGGCGGATCGTCTGGCCGTCGGCGCCGTCGATTGAAGCGACGACGACCTCGCCCTCGGCTTCGTCGGCGATCGCGCGGGCCTGGTCGACGACCTGCCCGGCGGACTCGGCGGCCACCTTCTTCTGCTGTTGCTTGATGCGCTTGTGCAGTTCTTCCAGGCCTGCCCGCAACTTCGCCCGATCGACCATCGGGATCGTCACCTCGGCCATCTGATCCTGCACGTCGGCGACCGCCGCGGCCAGCCGCTCATCGGGGAGCTTGCGGACCGATTCGAGCGACGCCAGCAGTGCCGCGGCCGTGGCCTCGGCATCGCGCGCCGCCTTGCCGGTCAGCGCCGTGATTCGCCGCACGCCCTTGGCCACCGCCTCCTCGCTGACGACGACCATGCGCTCGGCCTCGCCGGTGCTCTTGAGGTGCGTCCCGCCGCAGAACTCGATGCTGTACTGGCTCCACTTCTCGTTGGCCGGGTCCTTGAGCAGTTTCTCGACGGGCTGGCCGATCGACACGACGCGGACCTTGGGCGGATACTTCTCGCCGAACACCGCTCGCAGGCCGTTGATCTTCAGCGCCTGGTCCTGCGGGGCGACGCCGGCATGCACCGGCATGTCCGCGTCAATATCGGTGTTGACCTGGGCCTGCACCTCGGCCATCTGCTCGACGCCGACCGCCTGGCTATTGGAGAAGTCGAAGCGCAGCTTCATGTCATCGACCAGCGAGCCGCGCTGATCCGCTTCGGGATTCACGTGATTGCGCAAGGCGCGGTTAAGCATGTGCGTGGCGGTGTGGTTGGCCATGATTTTCGCCCGTCGCTCGGTGTCGACTTCCATGAGCACCTTGTCGGAAGAGCTGAACGCCGGGGTGTCTTTGTGGATCGATCCGGTTTCAAGCTCGCCGAGGTGGAAGTAGACGTTGGCGAATTTGACCGTGTCGTTGACGCGGAAGACCGCGCCTTCATGGGTGCGGATATATCCGGTGTCACCAACCTGACCGCCGGCCTCGGCGTAGAATGGGGTGATGTCCGTCACCACCGCCGCGGCTTCGCCGACGATCAGCTTGTCGACCGGCTCATATGCATCACCGTTCAAGGCCAGCTTGGCGATCACGTGCACGCCATCGACGACCAGTTCCTTGTAGCCCTTGAACTTGGTCTCGGACAGGTCGTGTTTCTGGGCGTAATCAGGCAGGCTCTGCCGGGCGTCGCTCCCACCGCCGGACGTGCGGCTCTGTTCCCGCGCCGACTCCATCCGCTCGTTGAAACCCTCGACATCCACCGTCATCCCGCGCTCTTCCGCCATCAATTGCGTCAGGTCCAGCGGGAAGCCGTACGTGTCGTGCAGCTTGAACGCATCCTCGGCACTGATCTGCTTCCGACCCTCCGCGGCCTGGTCAAACAACTCGATCCCACGGTCCAGTGTCTTGGCGAAGCTCTCCTCTTCATCCTGGATCAGGTCGACGACCGCCTGCGGGTTTTTTTTGAGTTCGGGGAATGCCTGGCCCATCGTGTCGACGATCGTCGGCACGAGCTTGTGGATGAACGGCTCCTCCTGGCCCATGTTCTGCCGGCCGTAGCGGACGCCGCGGCGAAGGATGCGACGCAGCACATAGCCCCGACCTTCATTTCCGGGGGTCGCGCCGTCGGTCAGGGCGAAGGTCAGGCATCGTGCATGGTCGGCGATCACGCGGTAGGCGACATCCACCGGATCGTCCATCGCCCCGCCGTAGGGCTTGGCCCCGGTGATCTGGCGGATCGCATCGAACAGCGGCGTCCAGACGTCGGTGTCGTAGTTGCTGTCTTTGCCCTGGAGGATGCGGACGATGCGCTCGAAGCCCATGCCCGTGTCGATGTGTTTTGCAGGCAATGGGGTCAACTTGCCCGGCGCGCCGCCACTTCCGGGGGCGCGGTTGAACTGGATGAACACCAGATTCCAGATCTCGATCACCCGCGGATCGCCGGCATTGACCAGTTGGCCCGACTCCTTTCCTGGGACGGGGGTGCCGTCGTAGTGAATCTCCGAGCACGGCCCGCAGGGCCCGGTATCGCCCATTTCCCAGAAGTTGTCCTTGGCGTTGCCGGGATGGATGCGTTCGGCGGGCAGGTGCTTCAACCACAGGTCCCGGGCCTCGTTGTCCGGTTCCAGGCCGTCAGCTTCGGCGCCTTGGAAGTAGGTCGCATGCAGCCGCTCGGGGTCCAGGCCCCAGACATCGACGAGCAGTTCCCACGCCCAGTCGATGGCTTCTTTCTTGAAGTAGTCGCCGATGCTCCAGTTGCCGAGCATCTCGAAGAACGTGTGGTGGTAAGTGTCCTTGCCGACGTCATCGAGGTCGTTGTGCTTGCCGCCGGCGCGGATGCACTTCTGGGTGTTGGCGATGCGGGTATGCTCGGGCTTTTCCGTGCCGAGGAAGCAGGGCTTGAACTGGTTCATGCCGGCGTTGGCAAACAGCAACGTCGGGTCGTCATGCGGCACGACGGGGCTCGACGGCACGAACTGGTGGTCGTGCTTCGTGGCGAAGAAGTCGATGAATTGCCGGCGTATGTCGGCGCTGGTCAACATGGCGGTGGTCTCGCATCGCATCAAACGAGCCGCGTATTGTAGCGTGACATCCGGCCCTTCGCTTTGCTCCCCGAAGGGGTCCGTTGGACAGGACCGGCGTGGGGAGGAAGCGGCGCACATCGCGTTATAGCCTGATGGCCGGCTAGCAGTCTGTCGGACTTACGGCGAGGGCTTGACAGGTCGGTTGGAAAAGGTCAACGGCGAATGGTCGCTGGTGGCCCTGGCGTACAACTTCAAGCGGCTGTGGACGCTTCAAACCGCCGGATAAACCCCCGCCGCCGCCGCTGCGCGTCGCCGATCACCGCCCCACCACGGGCCACCCAGCCCCGCAACCCGCGCATCGAACAACCCAACCCAATCGCCCGACCCCACCAGCGGAACCAAGTCCGACAGACTGTTAGCGCGGTTTCAGTTTCTCTGTCGCGTGCGGCACAACCGCTACAAGCGTTACAACCGCGTTCGCGATCAAGTGCGCCGCCGACTGTGACGATGATGCCGACAAGCCGACCCTGTCGTCTGGCCGAGGATGGTGTGTATTGGCCGATCGGCGAACGAGCCAACCGCGGATGACCACGGACAGACTACCGACCGAGTGGTACGACATCGTTGCCCGGCTCGAACGGCGCAACGGCGTGGTCGAACTGCGCATCGACAACGACCGTCTCAACGCCGAGCAGGCCAAGCATCGCTACGACGGCGCGTTCCGCACGCGCGTGCTGGCGATCCGCGACGGGCAGTGGATCGTCGAGCGGCCGGTCATGGTCGAAGGCAGCAGTTCGCTGGCCAGGGGCGTGCCCGTCATCGCCGTGATCGGCGCCAACGCCCGGCGGTGGGCGTTTGACGCGGCCATCGGCAATGTCGAGACGTTCCAGCTCAATGCCGAGTTGCGTGTGCCGGCGTTGCGGCTGAGCCCGCCGAAGCGCGTGCGGCCGTTCCAGCGGCGGGCCTACTTCCGCGTGTCCATGATCGGTGCGGATCTCGAGCCGGCGACGTTGTGGCCCCTGCTCGACCCCGACTCGGCCGACGCCGCCCTGGAGGCCAACCGCATCCTCCACAAGACCGGCAACACCATCCCCACCGTCACCGCCCCGCTGCCCGAACTCGGGCCCAGCTTCCAGGCGTCGGTCATCGACCTCAGCGGCAACGGCCTGGCCATCCAGGTGCGCCCGCATTACAAGCCGCTGCTCAGCGAGCACGAGTTGTTCTGGGTCGAGCTCCGCCTGCCCGGGCACAAGCATCCGTTCGTCTTCGCCGCCAAATGTGTGCGGGCCTGCGAGGTCGACGACGACGTGCTGGTGGGCCTGACCTGCTCGTTGGGGGTCCACCGGGCGCACGAGCAATTCATCATCGATCAGATCTGCCGCTTCGCTGCCGACGAGCAGCGCCGCCAGTTGCAGCGTCAGCGTTGAGTCGGCCGCAAGGCCGCGCCGCGTGGCCGCATCGGCGCGCCGCCGGGCCGATGCTACACTCTGGCCATGTCGTTATCGATCACCCTCCTGGGCACGGGCACGAGTTCGGGCGTTCCGCTGATCGGCTGCACCTGCGCGGTGTGCACCTCCCACGATCCGCGTGATAATCGCGATCGGGCCGGCGCGATGATCCAGTACACCGATGACAACGGCGCCGACCGCACCGTCCTGATCGACACCACACCCGAGCTCCGCCGGCAGGTCATCCGCCACGGCGTCATGCGCATCGACGGCGTGGTCTACACGCACAACCACGCCGACCACGTGTTCGGCATCGACGACCTGCGGCGGTTCAACGCCGTGCAGAACCAGCCGATCGACATCTACGCCGAACCGCACGTCAACGACTGGTTGCGGCACACGTTCACGTACATCTTCAACACCGCGCACAACGTGAACAAGTCGTTCGTGCCGACGCTGCTGCTCAACCCCATCGAACCGGGCGAGCCGACGCGTATCGCCGGCCGGGCGTGGCTGCCCCTGCGCCTGATGCACGGCCGCCTGCCCATTCTCGGCTATCGCGTCGGAGACATCGCCTATTGCACCGATGTGTCTTCGATCCCGCCGGAGACCTGGCCCCTGCTGGCCGACCTGGACATCCTCGTCATCGATGGCCTGCGTTATCGCCATCACCCGACGCACCTGACCGTCGGCCAGGCGATCGAGATCATCGACCAGCTTCAACCCCGCCGCGCGTACCTGACCCACATCGCCCACGACATCAAGCACGCCGATCTCGAACCCAAGCTCCCCGAACACGTGCACCTGGCCTACGACGGCCTGGTGCTGGAGTCGGACGAGTAACAGCCGGGCATTCTGATGCCCGATGTCGGCGATCGGAATCGCCGGCGGTGAAGTGGTTGCTCAGTCCATCATCCCCAGCTTGCGCCAGGTGGGGCGCAGGTCGATGATCTGGCCGCAGTCCATGGCGTCGTCGATGGCGAAGCTGGTGATGGCGCTGGCCAGGCCTTCGTCGAGCCCGACGGCGGGCGGGTTGCCGTGCCGCATGCAGTCGGCCAGTTCGCGGGTGAGGACCGGGTCGCCGCCGCCGTGGCCGCCGGAGGCCTTGGGGTCGATGCTCTGACGTTCGGTGTTCCAGCCGATGGCCTGGGTTTCGATCAGGCCGTGGATCACGTCGCCGCGGATCGAACCGGTCGTGCCGCACAGGTACATGCGGCGTTCCTTGATCGCGGTGTTGCAGTTGGTGTGAAACGTCGCCTTGACGCCGTTGGCGTATTCGATGATCGCGACCTGGTGATCGACGATGCTCTTGTCATCCGTGAACGGATCGGTCGCCGCGCGCCACGCCTGGTACGGCGGCTTGCCGTCCGGGCTGGGGCCGATGCGGTCGGCCAGGTGACGGTTGGCCTCGGTGAACACGGCAAGCCCGCCGAAGCTCGCCACCCGCACCGGCAACGACCCGACCAGCCAGCCGGCCACGTCGATGTCGTGACAACACTTCTCCAGCAGGTGCGTCCCGGCCAGTTCGCGATGCCGACGCCAGTTGCCGTGGATGAATCCGCCGTGATGCCAGTCCAGCGTCTCGTTGAACTCGAAGCTCACCAGATCGCCCAACGCACCGCCGGCCACCAGCTCATGCAGCTTGCGGTAGAACGGGCTGAACCGCAGCGTGAACCCGATGACGAAATGCCGATCCGACGCACGAATCGCGTCGCGCATCGCCAGGCAATCGTCCAGGTTCGTCGCCAGCGGCTTCTCACAGAACACGTGCTTGCCCGCAGCGATCGCGTCGATCACATTCCCGGGGTGATCGCAGTTGCGCGACCCGATCATCACCCATTGCACGTCATCCCGGCTGAGCAGTTCGTCCGTGCTCTGGCAGACGTCCGGTTCATGGGTGAAGTCGCACTCGCCCTTGGCCGCGGCGATCGACTCGGGCGACGGATCGTAGATCGCGTTGAACCGGACCTCCGGACAGTTGCGACACATCAGCCCGACCAGGTCGCGCAGTCGTCCACCGCAACCGATCAAGCCTACGCCTACTTGTGACATGACACGCAACCCCATATAGCCGCGACCTTCGGTCGCGACTTGATGTGGCCCCCCGTTTACGCGGGGACCTTCGCCAGCAACAGTTCGGCGATCTGCACGGCGTTCAATGCCGCGCCCTTGCGCAACTGGTCGCCGGCAATGAACAACTCGATGCCCACGCCATCGTCCTGGCCCAGGTCCTGGCGGATGCGACCGACGAGCACGTCGTCCTGGCCCGAGGCGTCGATCGGCTCGGGAAACCTGTTGTTCGCCGGATCATCCACGACCTTCACGCCCGGCGCGTCGGCGAGAATCTCCCGCACGCGCTCCGGGCTGATCGGCCGGCTGAACGTCAGGTTGATCGACTCGCAGTGCGCCCGCAACACCGGCACGCGCACACAGGTGACCGAGACCTTCATGCCGGCCGCGCCGAAGATCTTCCGCGTCTCCTTGATCATCTTCGTCTCTTCGGTGTTGTAGCCGGTCGCCGGGTCGATCTCGGAGTTGTGGCTGAACAGGTTCCACAGGTACTGCCGGCCGAAGATGTCGGTCTTCAGCGGCGAGCCGGTTGACCAGTCGCGGGCCTGCTGTTCCAGCTCGCTCATGGCCGCGGCCCCGGCGCCGCTGGCCGCCTGGTACGTGCTGACCACGATCCGCTCGATCGGCACCGCCTGGTGCAGCGGCCAGACCGGCACGTTCATGATGATCGTCGAGCAGTTGGGATTGGCGATGATGCCCTGGTGCTGCGCGACCGCGTCGGGATTGACCTCGGGCACGACCAGCGGCGTATCCGGATCCATGCGGAACGCCGAACTGTTATCGACGACGATGCATCCGGCCGCCGCGGCGATCGGCGCGTACTTCTTGCTGATCGAGCCGCCGGCCGAGAACAGCGCGATGTCCACATCCTCGAACGAGTTCTCGCCCAACTCCTCGATGGTGTAAGTCTGCCCCTTGAACGGAAGCCGCTTGCCCGCCGATCGGCTGGACGCCAGCAGCTTCACGTTGGCGAAGGGGAACTCACGCTGTTCGAGAATGGCCAGGAACTCCTGGCCGACCGCGCCGGTCACACCGGCGATGGCGATGTGGGGGGGATTGCGCATGGATGGCTTGCTCCACGAGTCTGGCGGCGCGGGCGCGGCCCGGGCCTGGTGTTGGTGCGATCATAGGCGGCGTTGGGCCGCGTGTCCCGATCCGGCGGTGTCGGACGAGGGCGCCTTACTTCTTGTCTTCGCCCTCGTCTTCGTCCTCGTCTTCGAGGAAGGGAATCGCAAAGCTGTCGTCGTTCTCGTCGCCTTCGTCGTCGGCCATCGCCAGGGCTTCGAGGGCGGCGATGGGGTCTTCGTCATCGTCGTCGATGGTGACGGTCGGCGAGTGCTCTTCTTCCTCGACCTTGGCGGGCATGTCGTGGCCGGTCTCGATGGCCTTGGGCTTGGCCGGTTCGGGCTTGGCCTCGACGTCCGCCTCGCCGCCGGCGGTGGCCGCGGCCTGCTTCTCCGAGACCACGGTCGCGACCGGCTCGATGTCCTGCGGCTTGCCGTCGATCACCACGACGAACGTGACCGGCCCGACGCGAATCTGGTCGCCGGCCTCAAGCGCGGCTTCAAGCACGCGCTCGTCGTTGTAGAATGTCCCGTTACTCGAACCCAGATCGCGCAGCATGAGCTTGTCATCCTCCTGGACGACCTTAAAGTGCTGACGCGAGACCGATGACAGCGGAATGCGCAGGTCGCAGGTGTTCTTGCGGCCAACGACGACCTCGGACTTGTTCAGAGGGAATTCCTTCCGCTCACCATCGGCTTTGAACATCACCAGGGACGATTGCATGGGTCCACCTTCAGTGGGAAAATCGGGCGCACCGGACCAGTTTAGCCTCTGGTCCACGAGCCAGCAACCACCCAACGACAGCGTCCAACTCCTGTCACCGCTGGAGCTTGGGAGGGTTGCCGGGTTGTATGTGCACGTGCCCTTCTGCTTCCATAAATGTCACTACTGCGACTTTTATTCCATCGTCGACGACCGCGATCGGCAAGGGGCCTTCGCCCGGCGACTGGCCGATGAGTTGCGGGCTCTGGCCCCCGGAAAGGGCGCAAGCCTCGCCACGGTCTTTGTGGGAGGCGGCACGCCGACGCTCCTGGCCGCCGAACACTGGGCACGCGTGCTCGAAGCCCTGCATGACGCGTTCGATCTGGCCGCGGATGCCGAGTTCACCGTCGAGGCCAATCCGGAAACCGTCAGCCCTGGAATTCTCGAGACGCTCAGGTCAGGCCGGGTCAATCGTTTGTCCATCGGTTGCCAGTCGTTCAACGAGCGCCACCTGAAAACCCTCGAACGCTGGCACGACCCGGCAAGCGTGGTGCGGGCGGTAGAACTCGCTCGCGACGCGGGGATCACCAACATCAACCTCGACCTGATCTTCGGCATTCCGGGCCAGACGCTGGACGAGTGGCGGGCCGACCTTGATGCGGCGTTGGCGCTGCAGCCGACGCATCTGTCGTGTTATGGCCTGACGTACGAGCCGAACACCGCCATGACCGCCAAGCTCGGCCTCGGCCGCATCATGCAAGCCGACGAAGACCTGGAAGCGGCGATGTACCAGCACACCATCGACCGACTCGCGTCCGCGGGGTTCGAGCATTACGAGATCAGCAACTTCGCCTTGCCGGGCAGGCGTTGCCGGCACAACCTCGCTTACTGGCTCAACCACGACTGGCTCGCCGCCGGGCCCAGCGCGTCAGGTCATGTGCAGGGCCTGCGGTGGAAGAACCAACCACATCTTGGGCGATACCTGGCGCATCACCTACCGGGAGCGCCCATCGACGTCGACAGTGTCGAGCGACTCGATGCCGACTCGCACGTCGGCGAGCAGTTGATGTTGCGTCTGCGGTTGATCGAAGGCGCGGCGTTGGACTGGCTGGAACCGTTGCTGAGCCGCAAGCGGCTTGACACCGTCGAACGGTTGGTTGGCGGCGGCCTGCTGGAACGGACAACGACGCACCTGCGCCTGACGCGGCGCGGGTTGTTTGTGGCCGACAGCGTTATCGCCGAGTTGTTGTGAGTTGGCGCACGTCGACGACGTCCATGCCGGCGGCGCGGGCGCTGGCGATGCCGGGATCGGCGTCTTCGAAGGCCAGGCAATCCGCGGGGTTCAACCCGAGCCTGCGGGCGGCTTCGAGATAGGTGTCCGGCGCGGGCTTGGGGCGGGCGACGTCCTCGAACGTCACGATGTGGTCGAACCAGTCGCGGATGCCGACCAGGTCCAGCGTGTGATGACACACCCAGCGGTGCGCCCCGGTCGCCACGGCCATGGGCATTTTCCCCCTGAATTGACGGGCGATCTCGACCACCGCGTGGATCGGTTCGGCGGCGGTGAGTTGTTCGGCGTAGAGCGATTCCTTCTCGTGAGCGATCGCGTCGGCGTCCAGGTCCAGCCCGGCCTCGGCGGCGAGTGTGGCGACGATCGTCGGCGCCGGCACGCCGCCCAGGGCGTAGAACCGGTCTTCGGGAAAGTCCAGGTTGTACCGGGTCGCGGTGGCGTTCCACGCCCGCCAGTGCGCAGGCATGGTGTCGACCAGCGTGCCGTCGCAGTCGAACACGAGTGCGGCATACGCGTCAAACGAACCGCGCGGGGTCTTCATATTACGTGGCCAACCCTTCGAACATCGGCGTGGAAAGGTAGCGCTCGCCGAAGCTGCAGCCGATGGTGACGATGCGCTTGCCCTTGAGGCCATGCTGTTCGATGGCCTTGATGGTGGCGAGGACGTTGCCACCGGTGCTGATTCCGCCGAACAGTCCTTCCTCCCGCGCCAGGCGA
>CAYYPN010000017.1:0-20041 GCA_964473545.1 uncultured Planctomycetaceae bacterium | reverse complement strand
AACGCCGCAAGCGACGCAGCGCCATCGAGCCGAAGATCGGCCACGCCAAACACGACCACCGCATGAATCGCTGCTACCTCAAAGGCCTGGACGGCGATGCGATGAACGTCATCCTCGCCACCGCCGGAGCCAACCTCCGCAAACTCCTGCGGCTGTTGCCATGCGCCACACCAATCCGCCTGCTGGTCAGCTTCCTGCGACGCTTCCAAGTCGCAATCACTCCACCAACGTGGCGTTCACCGTTCGCGACGCTCCCCCAAGCCGTCTAGATTGCGGGTTTTTCAGGTTCGACTAAGTGAGGCAGCGAGGCAAGCCACACGCATTCCACACCGCATCGAAGATCGGCTTCATCACCTGGGGCACGTCCACGTTGAGGCTGTCGATCAGGATATCGGGCAAAAGAACAGTATCCCGATCGATCGGATGATGCTCATCTGGAAACCCGGGGTCACGCGTATACATCAGCGATCCCTTGCAGCCCAAGAGAGCAATCGATATCACCACCGGAGGCTGAAGGTCGATCTGCTTGTAGCCCGCGATGTATGACCGAACGGCCTGTATCAGGTACTGCTCTGCGAGAGCTTGCGAATGGACGCCGAGGCGATAAACTGCACGTGCATAAACGTTTCCGGCTGAAACAGGTAGGCCCTGAGTCGAACTTCCAAGCTGAATGTTGCCGGTTCGACCCCGGTCGCCCGCTTTCTCTAATCTGCGTCGTGAAGCTTTACCGCGGGTTGGTCAGTTCGAACCGCTTGCCGTGCAGGGCCTGCTTGGCGTGGACGCCCCAGTACGGCGTGGGGGTGTACTCCCAATCGACCAGCAGGCAGGGGCTGGCGCGCGGGTGGAAGGACCATGCGGTCCAGTGATACTTGTGCTTCTGCACCAGGCCGAGGAAGTCCGGCACCCAGGTCTCGGCTTCTTCGTGCTGTTCGGGCGGGATGAAGGGCATGCGTTCCTTGCTCGCGCCGCACTCGCCGATGAAGATCGGATGCTGCTCGGCGGTCCGCATGAATTTGCTCTGCCACTTGTTCTTCCACGGGTAGACGTGGGTGGAGTAGACGACGCCGTTGCCGCCGTGGTCGTCGATGGCGTAGCCGTTGAGGATGCCGGAGATGTCGTAGGACCAGTCGAGCCCGCCGACGATGACGATGTTGCGCGCCCCGGCGAGGCGCACCGCATCGACCAGCGCCTGCATCCCGACCGATTCAAACCCTTCCAACTCGTCCTTGCGTTCGGCGACGACGTCGTCGCTGTTTTTGCCGGTGTGGACGAACCCGCCGTTTTTCCAGACGTTCCAGCTCACATCGTGCGGCTCGTTGAACAGCTCGAACATCACCGCCGGGTGATTGCGGTAGATCAACGCCACCTCGCGCCAGAAGTCGGCATGGACCTGCTTCGGAGCGCGGAAACGATGCAGGTCGATCACGACGTACACGCCCTGCGAGCCGGCGAGATTGACCACGTCCTCGACGAGCTGGCGATACGCCGCGCCGCCGTCCTTCTGCCACTTGCCTTTGCCGTACCAGAAGTGCTCTTTCAACGGCAGGCGGATGGTATTGGCGTTCCAGTCGTCGATCGCGACCTGGACGGATTCGAGGATGTTTTCGCCGCCGGCGCTCCATCCCATGCTCGGGATGCTCACCCCCTGGAGCCAGACGGCTTGCCCGTCGGCGTTGAGGATCTGGTTGCCGTCGACGTGCAACTCAGGCGGGAGCTTGTCGGCCGGCGCGGGCGGAACCTGGGGCGCGGCCCGCATCGCGCGGCCGGCCTTGCTCGCCGATCGCTCCAGCGCCGCCTTGCGGTTGGCTTCTTCGATCGGCTCGCGGTCGACCGCGGCCAACACCACGTCGTCGATGTCGTACGACCCGCTGGCCGCCTTGAACATCGCGGGCATGATCTCGAGGTATTGCGTCTTTTCCGGCACGACAAACTCGACCGTTTTCGCCTGCCAGCCATCCGTCGAGCCCTTGAAACTCGGATGCCCGGGGGAGGGCTTGAGTTTCTTGCCGCCGGCGTCCTTGAAGTCGAGGATGAGTCGGCCGTCGTGCCAGTTCTCCTTGCCGCGCTTCAGGTCGTTGACGCGGTAACGAAAGGTCAATTCACACGCCTGGACCTTCGCCGGGTCGAGGTAGACCCGGCGGTAGACCGTGAGCATCCGGTCCGGATCGGCGTGCAGCCGCAGGAAGTGGTTGCCGTCTTCTTCGAGCCACTGGACTCCCTCGGGCGTGGGCCAGTCCTTCGGCGATTGACCGTCGTCGGTGGTCTGTTCCATGTCCGGGTTGGACAGCAGGCCGGTGGCGTCATCCGCGGCCAACCCCGTTGCGGCCGTCAACAGCAGGGCGGTCAGGGCGATCGTCCACAAACCAATCGTGTTGCGCATGTTCAAAAGGTCATCCTGTAGTGAAAAAACCATTGCAGGGCCGCGGCGCGATGGTCGCTGCGACCGCATTCGAAAGCCCGCGTTTGGCCATGCGTGGACTTTGCCTGATGTTCGTGGGCTCGTCTTGCATTTCAGGTCATGTTGCTCAGCGCAGTCGGAAGTTCGTCTGGTCTTCAGAGCCGCCGGGGAAGTAGGTCAGGGAATTGAGAACGTCGTCGCGGGTGTGGTAGGTGGCGTGGCTGTCAGCGAAGAGGATCATCGCGCCCTGGCCGTTGTTGTGGCGATACAGATCGAACTGCGTGTTGGTCTGCTCGGCGACACTCTTGGCCGACCCCAGCCACTTGGGGTTGTAGGCTTTGCCGTTGCTGGATCGGAAGGCGTAAGCATCGGCGACATGCACGGCCGCCGAAGGCAGGGCCACCGCGGCTGCGCGGCGGGGGTACTCGATGGTGTCCCACCCGCCATCGTCTTTCAGGTAACCCGATTCGAGGTAGCCGTGTGCGGGGGGATAATCGAGTTGCGGATGAACACCCCCCCAGCCGGGATCGCGGGGATCGGGACAGTACCAGACCGTTCCCCTGATCCGGCCTTTACGCACGGTCTTCGTGAAATCGCCGTCGGACGTGAACCCGCCCCATTCGGGGTTGCCGAGGTAAGGCCCGATCGAGTGCCACATCTGGTAGTCCTTGGTGAAATACCAGGGCTCGCTCGATGAGGCATGCGACTTCATCGCATCGACCGGCGGCAGCCAACCCATGAAGTCGTTGACGTATAAACTGAAGCCCTGGCCGATGGTCCGCAGGTTCGATCCGCAGCGCGTGGTCCTGGCCAGATCGCGGGCCTTGTTCAAAGCCGGGATCAGCAGCGACATCAGCAGTGAGATGATCGCGACCACCACCAGAAGCTCAACCAGGGTGAAAGCATTGTGACGTTTCATGGTCGTGCACACATTCGCAAGCCCACGCACGACCATGCGTGGGCTTTGGCCGTGACCTTACCGCCAGCGAATCATCATCAGGCCGCATGCGGCCAGCAGCGCCAGCGACGCCGGCTCGGGCACCACCTCGATGTTCAGCGCCGGCTGATTGCTCGAGGCCTCGCTGGAACTGAAGATCGAACTCGCACCGTGGCCGGTCGTTCGGAACAGCACGAAGCTGACGATGTTGTTCGTGTCGTTGTTGAGGAAATCGACCAGGGCGGTGCTGCTGAAGACATACAGGTTGTCGTTCGAGCCGTCCGATGCGTCGGTGACCGCGTCGACGAGCAGCGTGAGGTTGGTCGTGTCGATGCTGCCGTCGTTGCTGTTGCTGGCGTGGGCGAAGGTGTTGAACGTCAGGGCGTTCGGATCGAAGTTTTCGTCGGCGTTGGCGTCGTTGATGCCCCAGAGTTGGAACTCGAAGCTGTCGATGGTATCCGAGCGAGCGACGAAGTTGGCGTCGGCGACGGTCTCGGTGATCGAGGACAGGTCGAACCGCAGGACGCCCAGGCGGTCCTTGCCCTTGGAAAACGCGCTGCCACCGTCATTGATGACGACGATGCCGGTGGCCGTGCCGTGTACGTCGTTGGGCTCGTCCTTGTAGACGTAGGTGTCGGCGGCGGGGCCGAGCGTGGCGGCGTGGACCGTGCCCGCGCCCAGGGCGATGATGAGTCCGGCGGTGAGGGTGATGATCTTCTTCATGACAGGCTCCTTCTCCAAGGGTTCGAAGTGATGCTTGATTCCCGTTGATTTCACGTTGTCGTGACCTGAACTTGCGTTATGAATCGCGCACGGTCGGCGCCGTGCCGATCGATTCGCGCGGGACCCAGGTGGCCTCCAGAACCCGCTGCTCGGGCGGGTCGTTTGGCGAAGCCAGGCGCTGCAGCAGCATCTCGATCGCCTGGCGGCCCATGTCCCGCATCGGCTGACGCATCGTCGCCAGCGGCGGGTCGAGGACATGGCACATCGAGGCGTCGTCGAAACCGACCACGCTCACGTCCTCGCCGATGGCCAGGCCGACCTGGCGGAACACCGGATAAGCGAATGCCGCCACGGCGTCGCAACTGAACACCACGGCCGTGGGACGATCGGCGAAGTCGACCGCCATCACCTGCCGGGTGCAGGCGCGCACCTGCTCGGCCCAGCGGCCCAGGCGGTCGTCGTCTTCTTTCAGGTCGACGACGCGTGAACGATCGAAGGCGATGCCCGCGTCGTTGACCGCATCGCGCACGCCGGCTAGCCGGTCGCGCGTGGTCGGGGCGACCAGGTCGCCGATGAAGCTGATCTTGCGGTGGCCCCGTTCGACCAGTTCGCGTCCGATCCGCAGGCCCGCGGCGTAGTTGTCGCAACCGATGGCCGGGATGTCGAGATACTCCGGCACCTCGTCGACGAGCACGAAGGGATAGCCGCGTGTTTTCAGTTCGTAGAGCACCTCGGCGAAGCGGCGGTTGTGCAGCGAGCCGATGATCGCGCCGTCGGTCTGCGTCTCGGGCAGGTTGCGCAGCGTGTCGAGGTCGAGTTCGAAGTCGCCGTGCGCATCGTAGAGGTTGAGGAGGATGCCCCGCTCACGGCCGGCCTCCTGAGCGCCGTGGTAGAGATGCATCATGGTTTCCCACTGGATGTTGCCGACGACCAGTTGCACCGTGCGGTTCAGCGAGTCGTGGTCGCGGACGAACACGCCCTTGCCGGGTCGGCGCTCGACCAGTCCGTCGCAGATCAACGTCTCGATCGCCCGGCGGACGCTGTAGCGGCTCAACCCGGTCTCGCGGGCCAGGGCATGCTCGGAGCCGATCATCGCGCCGGGCTTGATGCGGCCCTCGTCGATGCGGGCGCGGACCCGGGCGATCAGCGGCTGGTAGCAGGCGGCCTTGTCACGCTCGACGGTCGGCATATCGGAAGTGGGTCCCATGTTCAGTCTCAACTGGTTATTAACCAGTATGCACACCGGTTGGATCTAGTCAAATATTTTTGCGACAGCCTGTGGGGAGGTTCGGCTTAAGTTTGGCTTTTCAGTCAGGTTATAGGGTTGGATTGTCGTGTGGAAATCCGCACATTCACCGCCGCGGTCGGCAGCGACCGGTTCGACCGGTCTGCCCGCTCCAACGTGGCCCGCGATAAGCGGTCGGGCCGTTTGCACGCAATGTCGACACTTACTATCGTTCGATTTCCACCCCCCGGAACAAGCCGGACCATATTGAAGGGGCCGCTGTGAAAACCAATACCCGCCAGTACCTCGACATCGAGCCGTGGGCGATCACCGAGACCGGCTTCCACCCCGACCGCTCCCGCGTCAGCGAGTCGCTGTTCGCGCTGGCCAACGAGTTCATGGGCGTGCGCGGCCACTTCGACGAAGGCTACTCCGGCGACACGCTCGTCGGCAGCTACTTCAACGGCGTGTTCGACGAACAGCCGATCCCCCACCCGCTGGCCCTGCGCGGGTTCGCCACGCGCACCCACTTCATGGCCAACGCGGTCGACTGGTTCCACACCCGTCTGACCATCGCCGGCCAGACGCTCGACCTCAACGCGGTCCGCTTCTCCGACTTCGTCCGCAAGCTCGACTTCCGCACCGGCACGATGACCCGGTCGTTCGTCTGGCACACGCCCAAGGGCAAGGTCCGGGTCGGGTTCACGCGGTTCCTGGGCATGCCCTGCGCCCAGTTGGGGTTCCAGCGCATCTCGGTCGAGCCCGTCGACTTCACCGGCACGGTCAAGCTGACGTTGGGGATGGACGTCTCGCCCATTCACGAGGACCAGGGTAAGGCGCTGTTCGACTGTGCCCGGCGTGGCAAGTCCGGCGAACGTTATGCCATGCTCAGCCAGGCCGGCAACAGTCGGCAGAAGCTGCTGTCGGTGTTCCGGTACAGCGCCTCGCTGGCCCCGACGCGCACGAAGGACCTGCTGGACGACGAGCCGACGGGTAAGCTGGCCGGGGTGGCGTTGAGTTTCCGGGTGAGCCCGAAGCGACCGCTGACGGTGGACCGCATCACCGCCCACCAGGTGGAAAAGTCAGCGGACGTTTCGCCGGCGAAGTTCTGGAAGGAGGCGATGCCGCGGGCGACGAAGCTGCTCAAGGTCGACTTCGATCAGGAGCTGGCGGCGAATGCTGAGCATTGGCGCGGGTTCTGGGATCATTTCGACATGACGATCGAAGGCGACCCGGCCAACGAGCAGGGCACGCGCTACTGCATGTTCCAGCTTCACTCGACCTACCGTGGGGTCGACCCCACGCTCAACATCGGGGCGAAGGGTCTGACCGGCGAGACGTACGGCGGGCTGGCGTTCTGGGATACCGAGTCGTACTGCCTGGCGTACTACATTTTCACCGATCCCGACGCGGCCCGGAACCTGCTGATGTTCCGCTACAACACGCTGCCGCAGGCGAGGCAGCGCGCGAAGGAACTGGCGTGCGAAGGCGCGCGGTATCCGATGACGACGATCGACGGGACCGAGGCGTGCGGCGTGTGGTGGCACGGCGACCTGGAGATTCACGTCCCCGGGGCGGTGGCCTACGGCATCTGGCATTACACGCACGTGACCGGTGACACCGACTTCCTCTACCGCTACGGCGCGGAGATGCTGCTGGAGATCAGCCGGTTCTACGCCTCGCACGGCGGGTGGAGTCCGAAGACCGGCGAGTTCGGGTTGTGGGGCGTCATGGGCGCCGACGAGTTCCACATGATGTGCCACAACAACGCCTACACCAACAACCTTGCCAGGCGCACGTTCGAATGGGCCCTCGATGCGGCCGGGCAAATGAAACGCCGCGCCCCCGATGCGTGGAAGAAGCTCCAGCGCAAGACGAAGGTCACCGATGACGAGTTGGCCCGTTGGCGCAGGATGGCGAAGAAGATGCGCACGCAGCGTGATCCGGACACCGGCCTGATCGAACAGCAGGACGGGTTCTTCGACCTGCCGGACATCGACATCGACGCCATTCCGCCGGAGCAGCAACCGGTCGTTCGCAAGTGGCCTTACATCGCGCGGTCGAAGTACAACTGGATCAAGCAGCCGGACGTGTTGCTGCTGCACTTTTTCTTCAGCCACAGCTACACGCTGCAGGACAAGCGGGTCAACTACGAGTACTACGAGCCCAAGTGCATCCACGAGTCGTCCTTGTCGCCGGCGGTGCATTCGATCCTCGCCAGCGAACTCGGCAAGCACGACAAGGCGTTCGATTACGTGCAGTACGCCTCGCGGCTGGACCTGGACGATTACAACGGCAACACCGACCAGGGCCTGCACATGACCAGCATGGCCGGGGCGTGGCTGGCGCTGGTGTACGGGTTCGGCGGGATGCGCAGCGACGGGCCGCGCCTGAGCTTCGACCCGAGCCTGCCGGCCAGGTGGAAGGCGTTCCGCTTCACCATCGTCCACCGCGACACCACGCTCAAGGTCTCGGTGGATGACCAGCACGTGAACCTCGTCGCCGCCGACGGCCCGGCGATCCGGGTCGACCTGTTCGGCAAGACCGTCAACGTCAACGCCGCCGGCGTGCGGGTGAAGCTGCCGGCCCAACGCCGCCCCCGCCCCCGGAAGTGATCGTGAACACCATGGCAGACATACAAGCGGTGATCTTTGATCTTGACGGTGTGATCGTTTCGACCGACGAGTACCACTACCAGGGCTGGAAGCGACTGGCCGACGAGCTGGGCGTGCACTTCGATCGGCAGATCAACGATCGCCTGCGCGGCGTGAGCCGCATGGCGTCGTTGGACATTCTGCTCGAACGAGCCGACCGGAGCTACAGCGATGACGAAAAGGTCAAGCTGGCTGCGCGTAAGAACGGGTACTACCGCCAACTCATCACGCGGTTGACGCCCGGGGACCTGCTTCCAGGGGCGGGCCGGGTGGTGCGCGAGCTGAAGGCGCGCGGTGTGAAGGTGGCCATCGGTTCATCCAGCCGGAACGCCAGGCCGATCCTGGCCGGCATCGGGATGACCGATGCGTTCGACGCCATCGTCGACGGCAACGACATTGAGCGATCCAAGCCCGACCCGCAGGTGTTCACGCTCGCCGCCGAGCGTCTGGGCATCGACCCGTCGGGCTGCCTGGTGATCGAGGACGCCGACGCGGGGGTCGAGGCGGGCGTGGCGGCGGGGATGCGGGTGCTGGCGGTCGGCGCGGCGGCCGGTCATGCCGACGCTGCCGCTTCATCACCCGACCTGGCGTCGATCACCGTCGAGCGGGTCCTGGCCATCCCGGTCAAAGCCGACGGATGATTTCGATCGTGCGGCGGGTTGCGTGCCGGCTGTCGTACCCGCGCCCTCGTCCTGGAACCCAAGAGAAAAACGGACGGTTTCATGCGGTGATCCAGTGGTCCTGCTTGCGCCGAGGCACGCGTTTTGCCTCCCGCATGGCCGGTCCATAAAATGCCGATGCTCACCCTGCCACGCCGGTCAGAGCCCGGGTGGCGCCCAGCCGAAGGTCACGCCCTGCAATGAGTTCCAACCGCCAGGCATCAGGTCACGGGTTCAGGACGTTCTTCCTGCGCGGATTGGGTTTCGTGCTGCCGACCGTCCTGACCATCTGGCTGGCGATCTTCGTCTACAACTTCGTCAACGACCGGATCGCCAACCACATCAACGCCGGCGTCAAGTGGACGATCCTCCAGGCCAGTCCCTGGCCGAGCGTGACCCAGACCCAGATCGACGACGCGCGCGACGGCCTGACCGAAGCGCAGCGCAAGGCGTGGATCGAAGCCAACCGGTCCACGGCTTTCCTGGAACGCGAAGCCCGCAAGCTCGTCCTGCAGCGGTGGTGGGAGCAGGTCAGGATCGGCAACTGGGCGGTGCTCGATCTGACCGGGCTGCTGATCGCGGTGATGCTGATCTACATCGTGGGCCGCATGCTCGGTGGGTTTATGGGCCGGCGCCTTTACGAGCGAGGCGAGCGGTTCCTCGTCGGCCTGCCGGTGTTCAAGCAGATCTACCCGCACGTGAAACAGGTGACGGACCTGTTCTTCGGCGACGGCGACAAGAAGATGAACTTCTCGCGCGTCGTGGCCGTGCAGTATCCCCGCAAGGGCATCTGGTCGGTGGGGCTGGTGACGGGCGAGACGATGCGGAACATCCAGACCGCCGCCGCCGCCGACTGCATGACCGTGTTCATTCCCAGTTCGCCGACGCCGTTCACCGGCTACGTGATCACCGTGCCCAAGTCCGACACGCTGGACCTGCCGATCAGCATCGACGAGGCGTTGCGTTTCTGCGTGAGCGGGGGGGTGATCGTGCCGGCCAGCCAGGCGATCGAGCACCCGGACCCGCCGGTACGATACATCGACGACACCACGGACGGCGAGGTCGCGGCCGAATCCGCCGCCTCGCCCGAGCCAGCCCCACACGAAAGGTAACCCATGGAGTTCAAGCTCAGCGGCCGCCACATGGACCTCACCCCGGCCATTCACGACTATGCCGATAAAAAAACCCAGCGACTGCATCGCTACTTCGACCGCATCCAGTCGATCGAAGGGGTGATCGAGCGCCGGGACCGGCTGTTCCACGTCGAAGTCGTGGTCGACGCCGAGCACACCCAGCCCTTCGTCGCCCATGAAACCGGGGAGGACCTTTACGCGGCGATCGACATCATCACCGACAAGCTCGAGCGACAGTTGACCGACCACAAGGAGCGACTACGCAACCGCAAGCATATCGCGTAAGATACAACGGACCGACGGCGCGGCCGCTTGCCCGTATCCCCCGGCCCGCCGGCTTGCAGGAACATGTGCCCATGAAACTTGCCGACTTCATCGTATCCGACGCCATCATTCCCCAACTCGCCGGCACCCAGCGCGACGACGTGATCCACGAACTCGTTGACGCGGTCATCGAAGCCGGCGCCGTCGACGCCAAGCTCCGGCCCGACCTGATCAAGCTCATCACCGATCGTGAAAAGAAGGGCTCGACCGGTTTCGGCAAGGGCGTCGCCGTCCCCCACGTCAAGCACAAGAACATCAAGAGCATGTGTGCGACGATCGGCGTCAGCGCCAACGGCATCGACTTCAACGCCCTCGACAAGGCGCCGGTCTACTCGGTCGTCCTCCTGCTCAGCCCCGAAGATCGTCCCGACGAACATCTCCAGGCCATGGAAAACATCTTCCGCAACCTGCAGAACGATACGTTCCGCCGCTTCCTGCGGCAGGCGACCACGCGCAAGGAGATCGAAGAACTGATCGCCGAAGCCGACAGCCACCAGCTCGCCTGACCCCCGGATTCCCTCCCCCCGGCTCATGCCGGTCGCCATTGCCCGAGGTTCAAAGACCATGGCCGGCTCCGACGAGCGCCGACAAACCTCCGTCACCATCGTCAATCGACTGGGCATGCACGCCCGGCCCGCCATGGCGTTCGTCGACCTGGCCAACCAGTTCCGCTCCGCCGTCACCGTCCGCAAGGCCCAGCAGGCCGTCGACGGCAAATCCATCATGCAGATGATGATGCTCGCGGCCACCAAGGGCACCGAACTCGAAGTCGAAGCCGTCGGCCCCGACGCCGACGAAGCCATCGATGCCCTGACCGCACTCGTCAAGCGGAAGTTTGACGAGGAATAGCCGCCAAGGCCAACGGGGAGTCGCACACCATGTCCGACTGGTATTACGTCCACGACAACCAGACCCTCGGGCCGGTCGACTTGGATGAACTGCGGCGTCTGATCGCCGGGGGGACGATCGGGCCGGACACGCTGGTCTGGCATCATTCGCTGGTGCAGTGGCAACCGGCGCGACACATTTCGCAACTCGGCGGCGGCGCCGCCGCGCCCCGGCCGCCGCAGCCGCCCGGTTCCACGACCTACGCCCCGCCGGGACCGCGGACGACGGAAACGAGCAACATGGCCATCGTCGCCATCTGCGTCGCCGGCGTCGGGCTGGTCGTCTGCCTGCCGGCCAGCATCGTCGGGTTCTTCCTCGGCTGGCTGGCCCTGAACGACATCAACCGCTCCCAGGGCCGCCTCGACGGCAAACCCCTGGCCGTCACCGCCATGGTCCTCGGCGGCATCGTGCTGCTCGTCTGCCTGCTCGCCGTGCTGCTTTTCGTCCTCTTCTTCGCCGGCGCCATCGCCGCCATGCCATAACCCAAGCCGGACCTGAGTTTTGAAGGTCCGGGTTCTTCATGCTTCATCGACGGCGATGATGGATACGAACTGCGGTTCGGCCTCACGTCAGCTCGTTATCGAACAGCTCGATGACCTCGCCGTCCGGGCCCTTGAAGAAGCTGATGCGGACCTTGACCGGGTTGGGGCCGGTGGTGGTGTCGAGTTTGACGTCCTTGGGTTCGACGGTGACCGCGCAGCCGGCGGCGCGGGCGCGCTCGGTGACGCCGGCGACGTCCTGCGTCCGCAGGGCGAAGTGCATGATGTTACTGTCATTGCCATCAGGCAGGGCCGGCGCATCCGCCTCGCGGGGGCGCTCGAAGATTTCCAGGTAGTCGCCGTTGCCGGCGTCGAGCATGATGATCCGCTTGGGCGCCTCGCCCCACGCGATCTTCGTCTGGAACCCGAGCACGGCCGTGTAAAACCCGACCGACTTGTCGAAATCCTGCGCCTGGATCGCCATGTGATGAAACCCGTTAATCGCTGAGTCTTCGGTGGTCATTCTGCTGATTTCATCCTTTCGAGGTGTGTTGCTTTTCAAACTCATCCAGCGACTCGAAACCTTCGGGCAGCGTCGCCTCCTCGGCGAGCATGACCGGGAGGCCGTCGCGGATCGGGTAGCGCAGCCCGCCGGTCTCGCCGACCAGCTCGTCCCCCTCGCGCCGCAACCGCGACCGCGTCACCGGGCACCGCAGCATATCGAGCAATGCATCATCCATGGCCCCATTCTACCTGTTCCGCCGGCGGCCAGCGCGCGCCCTCAAACATCCATCCGTTCAATCTCGGCGCCCAGCGCGGCCAGGCGTTCCTCCAGCCGCTGGTATCCGCGATCCAGGTGGTAGACGCGGTTGATGGTGGTCCGGCCCCGGGCGGCGAGGGCGGCGATGACCAGCCCGGCGCTGGCCCGCAGGTCCGACGCCATCACCGGCGCGCCGATCAGCCGCTTGATCCCGCTGATCATGACCGTCGGGCCCTGCCGATACAGTTGCGCGCCCATGCGCGACAGCTCCGCCACGTGCAGGAAACGTTCGGGAAACACCTTCTCGGTGATGATCGAGTTGCCGTCGGCCATGGTCAACAACGCCATGAGCTGCGCCTGCACGTCCGTCGGAAACCCGGGGTAGGGCTGGGTGGTGACGGCGACCGGTTCGAGGCGTCGGGTGGAACTGACCGAGATCGTCGCGCGCAACGGGTCGATTGCGGGGGCGGCTTCGATGACCACGCCGATCGCATCCAGCCGATCGATGATCGCGGTCATCGCATCGATCGGGCAGTTGGTGATGTTCACGTCGCCGTTGGTGATCGCCGCGGCGCACATGAACGTCGCCGCCTCGATGCGGTCGGCCATCACGCGATGCTCGACGCCGCGCAGGCTGTCGACCCCGTCGATGGTGATCCGCGGCGTGCCCGCGCCCTGGATCCGCGCACCCATCGCATTGAGCATCGTCGCCAGGTCGACGACCTCCGGCTCGCACGCCGCCTGTTCGATGAGGGTCTGGCCCTCGGCGAGCGTGGCCGCGCTCATCACGTTGGCCGTGCCCAGCACGGTCGAGCCGTACGGCCCGCCGAGGAACACACGCGCCCCGTGCAGATGCTTGGCGGTGGCGGTGATGTTGCCTTCGTTCAGTTCAACCTCGGCCCCGAGGGCTTCGAGCCCGCGCAGGTGCAGGTCGATCGGCCGCTCGCCGATCGCGCAGCCGCCGGGCATCGACACCGTCGCCCGGCCCCGCTTGGCCAGCAGGGGACCGAGCACGCAGACGCTGGCCCGCATCGTGCGGACGATGTCGTAACGCGCATGCGAGTTCATCTCGTCGACGGTTTCCAGCCGGATCGTGCCGTCGGGCTGGCGCTGGACGTCGCAGCCCAACTCGCCCAGCAGCTTGATCATGTTGCGGATGTCCGACAGGTCCGGCACGTCGGCGACGGTGACCGGCCCTTCGGCGAGCAGCGCCGCGGCCATGATCGGCAACGCCGCGTTCTTCGATCCGTTGACGGCCACGGTTCCCTTGAGCCTCGCCCCGCCCTCGATCACAAATGCGTCCATGCCACGCCTCCTTGCGGTGGTGATGGGGCCAATGTACCGGTCCGTGACGATCCTGTCACGATGGATGAAGCGACGAGGCCGCACCACCATCGCCGGGTTCGCGGTGGACGGCACGACGGCGCGCGCAGCGCGGGCGCGCCGCGAGCCGGAAAATGGGTGTTGGCTCTTGTCATCGCGCGGCTTACGTGCACGTAAAAATTTTTCGGCGATGTCCGGCCGGACATGGGGCGGACACGAATCGGCATCGACCTAACCGCTTGTGCATAGCGATCCTACGCTCGCGGGCGGTTGAATGGGGGGTACCCCTGGCACGACGATCAGGCCGGTTGTTCCGCAGCCGTCTCGATGCGCAGCGGTGGGATGTCGAACTTGGGGTTCTGGCCGAGGAAGCGTGCGGGGTTGTTGTGGAAGATTTCGATCAGGTCCTGCTCGCTCATGCCGCGGCGGCGACATTCGAGGGTGCACATCTGCAGTGTGAACGGGTCGCTCGGGCCCCAGTCGGCGGAGCTGTTGACCAGCATGCGTTCGTGGCCATAGGTCTCGATGACGTCGACGGCCCGCTCGCTGGTCATCTTGGTGATCGGGTAGAGCGTCATGCCCGCCCAGTACCCGCGGTCAAGGACCGCCTTGACGGTGTGTTCCTCGACGTGGTCGATCCAGATGCGATGGCGCGGGATGTCGAAGTTCTCGAGTATTTCGAGGATCTTCGTCGTGCCCTTGAGCTTGTCGTCGAGGTGGGGCGTATGGATGAGCACGAGCTGGTCGTGCTGCCGGGCGAGGTCGAGTTGCATCTCGAAGGTGCGGCACTCGTTGGCGGTGGACTTGTGCAGGCCGATCTCGCCGATGCCCAGGACGGTGGGCTTGTCGAACCACTCGGGCATGCGGTCGAGGACGGCGCGGCTGAGCTTGAGGTTGTCCGCTTCCTTGGGGTTGACCGCGACCCAGCAGAAGTGGCGGATGCCCCATTGGGCGGCGCGGGTCGGCTCGAAGTCGGCGATCTGCTTGAAGTAGTCGAGGAACGTCTGGGGATAGTCGCGGTCGAACCCGGCCCAGAACGCCGGCTCGGCCACGGCGACCACGCCGCTGTAGGCCATGCGCTCGTAGTCCTGGGCGGTGCGGGCGATCGCGTGGTAATGCGGTTGAATGATGTACATCGGTCAGGGCTGCTCCACTTCCGGGGGATCGGAGAAGATCAGTGCGGCGGCTTCGGCGCGGTTGGGGTGGTCCCGGGCCTCGGCGAGCAGGGCGATCGTCTGGCGGCAACGGGCAATGCGCGGGTCATCGGAACCGGTGAAATCGCCGCCGCCGCGCTCGTAGCGGTCGAGGATCGCGGCCAGTTCCAGCAGCTTGCAGCGGGCTTCAAGATAGTATTCGTCGAGTACGCGTTCGGCGGTGAGCATGGGAGCCTCCTGTCGCGGACATTGTACGTCCCGAGTCGCGTGTGCTGCCAAGTGTGCAGGCTCAAGACGCTGGGGACATTGGCCGATGAGTTAATCAGGTCGGGGCCTGAGTGAGTGAAAGGGCCCATGTATGTCCGGGATTACCACGCCGAACACCCGCGACGTCACCGACGAACAAACGCTCGTCAGCCTGATCTACCTGAGCACAGCGACCCGGCCGTTCGGTAAGGACGAGTTGATGGAGCTGTTGGCCAAGAGTCGTCGCAACAACGCGCAGCGCGGCGTGACCGGGATGCTGCTGTACAAGGACGGCAGCTTCGCCCAGGTGCTCGAAGGTCCGGCGGACGTTGTCGATGCGTTGTATGACAAGATCAGTCGCGACATGCGTCATCGTGGTATCACCACGATCCTCCGCCGCACGATCACCGAGCGACAGTTCCCCGACTGGTCGATGGGCTTCTGCAACGTCGGCGAAACTTCGCCCAATGATATGGACGGTTTCACCGACTTCCTCGAGCCGGTCTCGAAGGAATTGCGGCGCCTGACCAGCCGCCCCAATCATGCGATGACGATGCTGCTGGCGTTCCGCGATTCGGTCCGCTGAGTCAACGGCGCGAAGCTGCGCGCCATAAAAAGCCCACCCATGGCCATGGGTGGGCTTTTGGCGTATGACGTGTAGCGTTTTCCGGGGGGCGGAGGGTCAGTCCTTGATCGGCGTGATCCTGCCGCTCCTGGCCGCATCCATTGCCGTGAGGATGACGTTGAGGCAGCGGTAGCCTTCGATGCCGTCGATGCTGGGCTTGCGGTTCTTGCGGATCGACTCGGTGAACATGTCGACGATGCCGCTGGAGACCTGCCGGGTGTTGCTGGCGACGGCGCCGACCTTGTGCTTCTCGACGTTGCCGTTGGCGTACTTGACGACGACGCCGAACTCGGGGTCCATGGCCAGCTCCATGACGCCGTTCTCGCAATAGATGGCGGTGTAGTTGCCTTCGGACTTTCCGTAGTTGGTCCAGCTTGCGACGATGTAACCGATCGCGCCCTTTTTGGTCTTGAGGGTGAGGTAGGCGTTGTCGTCGAGGCCGATGAGCTTGCCCTTGGAATCCTTCTTGTCGCGTGTCTCGATGAACCCGCCGACGTGGGTGAACTCGTCGTCGAGCAGGTAGCGCATGAGGTCGGCCTTGTGGACGCCCAGGTCACCGGTCGCGCCCATGACCGCAGCGATGGGATCGAAGAACCAGCTTTTGGCTCCGTCGAGGCTCCAGCCGTCCGGCCCGCCGTGGGCGAAGGCCGTGCGGAAGGTGAGGATGCGTCCGAGTTTACCGGAGCCGAGGATTTCGCGTGCCTTGACGTGCGGGGGCATGAGCCGCTGGTTCAGGCCGATCATGAGGTATTTGCGGGCCTTTTTGGCCGCTTCGATCATGCGTTTGGCCTCGTTGCGGGTCGTGGCCATGGGCTTCTCGACCAGCACGTGCTTGCCGGCCTTGAAGCAGTCGATCGACTGCGGGGCGTGCAGCTTGTTCGGCCCGCAGACCACGACCGCGTCGAGGTCGGCGTCCTTGAGCATCTTCTTGTGATCGTCATACGCGTGAGCGTCGTACTTGTCAGCGACCTCGTTGACACGGTCGACGTTGGGATCGCTCAGGGCGATCAGTTCCGCGTCGGGGTTGGCCGCGATCTCGGGGACGTGGCGGCGCTGGGCGATCGCGCCGCAGCCGATCACGCCGTATCTGACTTTCTTCGCCATGGTGTTGAATCTCCGTTGTGCGCTCGGGTGAGTGGGGTAGCCTGATTCCGGGGCTTCCCGGGGCGTCGATTGTAACGGACGGTCCGGGTTGCTGCATCTTGCCCCGCTTGATGCGTGTGCTAAACTCGGTGGCCCAAGCCGGCCTGCTCAGCGGAGCGAGGGCCGGGTCAGCCACTTCAAGGAGACGCCATGTCAACCAAGCCAGTCAACGTCGGGCTCGTCGGGACCAAGTTCATGGGGCGCACCCACTCCAATGCGTACATGAGCGTGGGCAAGTTCTTCGATCTGCCGGTGGAGCCGGTGATGCACACCGTCGCCGCCCGGGACGAGGCCAACACCGCCGCCTTCGCCGCCAGGTGGGGTTGGCAGAACCACACGACCCGCTGGCAGGACCTGGCCGAGAGCGACGAGATTCACCTGGTCGATGTCTGCACACCCAACAACATGCACAAGGACATCGCCATCGCCGCCCTCGCGGCGGGCAAGCATGTCGCCTGTGAGAAGCCCTTGAGCTACACGCTCGACGAAGCCCGCGAGATGCGCGACGCGGCGAAGAAGGCCAAACGCAAGAAAGCCCGGACCTTCGTCTGGTTCAGCTATCGCGGTTGCCCGGCGCTGGCGCTGGCCCGCCAGCTCGTGGCCGAGGGCAAGATCGGCCGCATCTACCACGTCCGCGCCAACTACCTGCAGGGCTGGGGCAATCCCGACGCGCCGCTGGTCTGGCGCTTCCGCAGCGACGTGGCCGGCTCCGGATCGCACGGCGACCTGGGCGCTCACTCGATCGACGCCGCCCGCTTCGTCACCGGCGACGAGGTCGACGAGATCAGCGGGTCGGTCGAGGAGACCTTCATCAAGGAACGGGTCATCCCCGCCAGCGAGGGCGGCAACATCACCGGCGTGCGCGGCTCCGGCTCGGCCAAAACCGCCAAGAAGGGCAAGGTCACCGTGGATGACACGGTCGCGTTCGTCTGCCGCTTCAAGGGCGGGGCCGTCGGCACCTTCGAGGCGACCCGCTTCGCCATCGGCTGCCAGAACGAGAACAAGCTCGAGGTCCACGGCGAGAAGGGGGCGATCCGCTGGAACTTCGAGGACATGAACGTGCTGTGGTACTACAACGCCGAGGACGACAAGGAGCGGGCCGGCTGGCAGCGGATCATGGCCACCGACTCGGCCAAACACCCGTTCGCCCACGCCTGGTGGCCGGCCGCCCACATCATCGGCTACGAACACGGGTTCACCAACATGGCTTCGAGCCTGTTCAACGCCATCGGCGGCGGCAAGGTCGAGGTGCCGATGCCCGACTTCGAGGACGCCTACCAGACCCAGCGGGTGCTGGAAGCGGCGATTCTGTCGGCCCGAAATCGAGCCGCGATCAAGATGAGCGACGTCAAGTAACGGGAGCGGCCGGTCGATGCGCAAGGATGCGAGGATCGACATGATTATGTTGGACCGAACAGCGGCAGGGAGGCGATAATAGTGGGTATGCGTCTCAGCAGGCGGGACATGCTCCGGGCGTCGGCATCAGCGGCGGCGATGGTCGCCCTGTCGGGTTGTGGTCCGGATACCGGGTCGGCCATCCTCCCGGGCACGCCGTGGCCCAGGCTGGCGACCCATCCGGAGAATGCCGGCCCCGACCGGACCGCACGCCACACGTCCAGCTTCAGCCCCGGCCAGGTCATCCGCCGCTCCGTCTGGACCCGGTCCCAGCCCATCGCCGGTCGGGTCAACCCCATGGGCGGGGTCACCCGCATCACCATGCACCACGAAGGCGCGACCGACGCGCCGGTCTATTTCACCGATACCGACACCACCATCCGACGCCTCCAGCAGATCCATCGCGCCCACCTGGAACGCGGCTGGGGCGACATCGGCTACCACTACGTCATCGACCGGGCCGGCCGCATCTGGGAAGCCCGGCCCCTGACCTGCCAGGGCGCCCACGTCCGCAACCACAACGAGCACAACATCGCCGTCATGTGCCTGGGCAACTTCGACATCCAGACCCCCAGCGACGCCCAGCTCGATGCGCTGAGGTCGTTCGTCGGCCGGCTCCGCCGCGACCACCACATCAGCACCACCCGCCTGCACACCCACCAGGAACTCGTCCCCACCCGATGCCCCGGCAGCAACCTCCAGCCCCGCATCGCCCGGTTCCGCAACGACGGCCTGTTCGCATAGTCAGTGGCCCCCGGAAGGAAACCCCCTCAAGCCGGACCTGAGCGAAGCGAAGGTCCGGGTTCCGAATCGATCGGTTTCACATCCCATCCTGGCTGTTCCACGTCAACGCCGCGATCGCCGTGAGGATCGCGAATGTGACCACCGTCACTGTCAGCGTCCCCCACAGAATCCAACACAGGACCTTCGCCCGCCGATGGGAGCGATCGTACGCCTTGGGATCGAACGGCCGCACGGCCACGGTCAGTGAATCGTCCGGGTTGAACCATTTCCCACACGCCGGGCAGTGTTCGTCAACCACGTCGGTCAAGTCGCACGAACACTTGCGGCAGTAGATCGGTCCATCGTGAGGCTGTGGGCTGACCGCGCGCATGCCCCAAGTGTCATGCCCCGGTGCATCCTGTCAAGGCGGACCTGGGCGTTGGACGGGTTCGGCCTGTGGTTGTCCCTCTCCCGGCCATGGGCTACGCTTGCCCGACTCGATTCACGTATCCACAACAGGGAGCACCCTTCGATATGAGCAACGGTCAAGCGATCACCATGGGCGATGACGGTCGCCTCAACGTCCCCGACAACCCGATCATCCCCTTCATCGAGGGCGACGGCATCGGCCCGGACATCTGGCGGGCCAGCCAGCGCGTATACGACGCCGCGGTCGAAAAGGCCTACGGCGGCAGCCGCCAGATCGCCTGGATGGAGGTTCTCGCCGGCCAGAAGGCCAAGGACACCACGGGGGAGTGGTTGCCTGAGGCAACGTTGGACGCCTTCCGCAAGTACCTGGTCGGCATCAAGGGCCCGCTGACCACGCCGGTCGGCGGCGGGATCCGCTCGCTCAACGTCGCCCTGCGGCAGATCCTGGATTTGTACGTGTGCTTGCGTCCCGTTCGGTATTTCCCGGGGGTGCCCACGCCGGTGAAGAAACCCGAGCAGACTGACATGGTCATTTTCCGTGAAAACTCCGAGGACATCTACGCGGGCATCGAGTTCCAGCATGGCACGGAGGATTGCGAGAAGTTTTACCGGTTGCTCAAGGAGCACTTCCCCGAGCGATTCGAAAAGGTGCGCTTCCCCGACACGTCCGGTGGCGGGATCAAGCCCGTTTCGCAGGAAGGCACCGCCCGGCTGGTCCGCGCGGCCATCCAGTTCGCCATCGACACCGGCCGCGACTCGGTGACGCTGGTGCACAAGGGCAACATCATGAAGTTCACCGAGGGCGCGTTCCGCGACTGGGGCT
>CAYYPN010000016.1:0-20701 GCA_964473545.1 uncultured Planctomycetaceae bacterium | reverse complement strand
GTGGTCAAGTACGTCTGTGGGGCGTTCCCCTCGGCGTGCGGCAAGACCAACCTCGCCATGCTCAACCCCACCATCAAGGGCTGGAAGGTCGAGACCATCGGCGACGACATCTGCTGGATGAAGTTCAAGGCCGACGGCCGACTGTATGCGATCAACCCCGAGGCGGGTTTCTTCGGCGTCGCCCCCGGCACGAACAACCAGTCGAACCCCAACGCCATGGCCGCGCTGAACAGCAACAGCGTGTTCACCAACTGTGCCCTGACCCCCGACCACGACGTGTGGTGGGAGGACATGACCGACGAGGACCCGGAGAAACTGACCGACTGGCTGCGGCGTCCGTGGACCCCGGACTGCGGCCGCACCGCCGCCCATCCCAACGCCCGCTTCACCGCCCCGGCCAGCCAGTGCCCGGTCATCGCACCCGAGTGGGAGGACCCCGAGGGCGTGCCGATCGACGCGATTCTCGTCGGCGGCCGACGTGCCGGTGTCGTCCCGCTGGTCACCGAGGCCCGCAACTGGACGCACGGCACCTTCCTCGCCTCCATCATGGGCAGCGAGAAAACCGCCGCCGCAACCGGAGGGTTGGGCCAGCTCCGCCGTGACCCCATGGCCATGCTCCCCTTCTGCGGTTACCACATGGGCGACTACTTCGCACACTGGCTCAAGATGGGCCAGACCGGCGGCGCTACCGAAGACAGCTGGGGCAACATGCCGCGCATCTTCTACGTCAACTGGTTCCGCAAGGACGACGCCGGCAAGTTCATCTGGCCCGGCTTCGGCGAAAACTCCCGTATCCTCAAGTACATCTTCGATCGCTGCGAAGGCAAGGCCAACGCCAACGAGACCCCCATCGGTTTGCTCCCGACCGCCGACGACCTCGACCTCGATGGCCTCGACTTCGACAAGGCCAAGTGCCAGCAGATCCTCGATGTCGACATCGACGGCTGGCTCGGAGAAATCGACGATATCCGCAAACATTACCAGCAGTTTGGTGCTAAACTGCCCCAAGCCCTCGCCGATGAACTCGACAGCCTCGAGCAACGCCTCAAGGCCGCCAGGTAATCAACCTCAGCTTCGGCTGAAACCCGTATTCTTCCTCCTCCTCTGGGCGTGGGTCGCTTCGTGCGGCCCACGCCTTTTTACATGCCGCAAAATCCCGACACGCCACGTTGGCGCGCGCCGCGCGGCAACGCTCGGTCGGTTATTCGCACCCGTGTGCGCCAAGGTCGGTCTGCTGCGCAAAAACGTGCAGAAAGGGGGCGTTGCGCGGCAGGGCGCTACCACTGCCCAGGCATAGCCTCTACCATGGCCGGCATGTCAGGCGACACGATGAACGCGCCGCCGTCCGCGGCGTTGATCGAGTTCATACTGGGACGGGTGAGTGTGCAGACCAACGTCCGCTCGCTCCAGCGCCGCGAGCATGGCTACACCCTGGCTTCGCGCACCGTGCCCGATCACAACCTGCTGCTGTGCACGCGCGGCCGGGCCGAGTGGATCATCGACGAACGCCCGATCGAGTTGTCGCCGCTGTCACTGCTGATCGTCGGGCCGAACGTGACGCATCGCGCCCGCAGCCTGACGCAACGGGTGACGATCCTGTCGTTGCACGTCGAGGCGCGTCTGCCGGCGGGGCGCGACCTGTTCGAGGTGCTGATCTTTCCCGAGGTTCAGAAAATCCAACGCGGCGGGCGCCTGCATCGTTTCTGGCGAGGCTTCGCCGACGACTTCGACCAGGTCAACGCGTCGATGGCGCGGGCGCTGGCGCCGGCGTGGGGCCGGTTGATCCTGCTGCAACTGATCCGGGACACCGCCGACCGGGGCCTGCTGGGCGCGCGACCGCTCGATCCGCTGGTCGCCGAAGTGCTGCAACTGCTCACCGCCCACATCGAGCGGCCGATCAACCTGTCGGAACTGGCCGAACGCACGGGTTATTCGGCCCAGCATCTCAATCGCCTGTTCCGGCGCGAGTTGGGCGTCACCCCGCTGCAACACCTGATGCGCCTGCGGCTGGAACGGGCCGGCGAGTTGCTGCTGGACGATCGCCTGACGGTCGCCGGCGTGGGCCAGGCGGTCGGGTTCGACGATCCGTACTACTTCTCGCGGGTGTTCCGACAACACTTCGGGGTCAGCCCGCGGACCTGGCGCCAGGCGTCGGGTTCATATTATCCATCTTCGTGAGGGGCCGTTCCATTGGCCTCCCGCCGGCCGCGGGGTAGGGTTGATCGGCATCAGGCACCAACCCTTTTTTACACCAGGGAGCACCCCCATGCCCGCGATCACCGACGAACAATGGAGCGCCTACGAGCGCGACGGTTACCTCAAGCTCGGCCGCATCCTCGACGATGCCGACCTGCGCGCGTTGCAGGACCGCATCGACCGGATCATGCTCGGCGAAGCCGACGTCGAATACGATCGGCTGATGATGCAACTGGACAGCGAGACCGGCCAGTACGACCAGGCCGGCGAACAGTCCCGGGGCCACAAGGGCGCGACACTGAACTATCGAAAGATCCAGGACCTGGAATACGACCCGGTGTTTCTGCGGTTCATGCAGCGACCGATCTTCGCGTCGATGTGCGAGCGGGTGTACGGCAAGGACACGCCGATCAGTTGCTTCCGCGCGATGTTCATGAACAAGCCCAGCCGGCGCGGGACGTTCCTGCCCTGGCACCAGGACCGGTGGAACTATCTCGATCGCGATCCGTTGTTGACGTTGTGGACGGCGCTCGACCCGGCGACGGTCGCCAACGGCTGCGTGCAGGTGATCCCCGGCTCGCACAAGCTGGGGCTGATCAACCCGGATCATGCGTCGGGCTTTTTAACCGAGGCGCAGGCGGCCGAACACTGCGGCGACGAGCAGCGCGTGTATCTCGAGGCCGAGGCCGGCGAGGTGTTCCTGCTGCACAACTGGCTGCTGCATGCGTCGGACGTGAATCGATCGGACCAGAGCCGGCGTGCGTTCAGCGTCTGCTACATGGACGGGCGGACTTGTTCGCGTCAAGGGCGGGCTTACCCGGTCATTTTCGGCGAAGGCGAGCTGGACCCGGATCAACTGTCCGCTGAAAGGAAGTCGACTGCATCATGAACGAACGTGAGCGGTTTATCGCCGCCTTGACCTACGGCCCGGTGGATCGTGTTCCTTTCACCCCGGGCCACGGCCGGCGTTCCACGCGGGCCCGCTGGCATCGCGAGGGGCTGCCCGAAGGCGTTCCGGTCGACGTGTGCATCCGGGACCTGCTGGGCATCGAGTCGGCTTCGCCTTCGCCGCGCGTGCATCCCGGCATCGTCACGACGATGATGCCGGAGTTCGAGGAAAAGGTCATCGAGGAGCGGCCGGGGTCGCGCATCGTGCAGGACTGGAAAGGCAACATCTGCGAGATCGGCAAGGGATTTTCACCGGCCGACCTGCGCGGGGCGCCGGACTTCTGCACGCGAAGCTGGATCGGCCTGCCGGTGGAATCGCGGGACGACTGGGCGGACATGGCCCGGCGATATGACGTCGACCAGGCGGGTCGGCTGCCCGACGATTTCGCCGAGCGCTGTCGGCGGTTGCGTGACCGCGACTACGTGGTGACCTGGAGCTTCACCGGGCCGTTCTGGCAACTGCGTGAATGGTGCGGGTTCGAAGGTCTGTGCATGCTCATGCTCGACGACCCTGAGTTTGTCGACGAGATGGTCGCGTTCTGGCGTCGGTTCATCAGCGGGATGCTCGAACGGGTGCTGGACAAGTTCACGCCGGACCTGATCACGATCAACGAAGACATGGCCTACAAGGAAAAGCCGATGGTCGGGCCGGAGCAGTGCCGGCGATTTTTCACCGGCTGCTGGTCGCAATGGGGTCGGCTGATTCGCGACGCGGGGGTGCCGGTTTACGAGATCGATTCGGATGGTCACGTCGGGTTGCTGCTGGGGGAATGGATCGAGTCGGGGGTGAACTGCAATTCGCCGATGGAGGTTGCCGCGGGCAATGACCTGCCGGCGTATCACCGGGAATACGGGAAGGCGATGGCGTATCGGGGCGGGGTGGACAAGCGTGCCATCGCCGCGGGCGGCGCGGTGCTGGGTCGGGAGATCGATCGGCTGCGTCCGGTGATCGATGCCGGGGGGTACATACCCGGTTGCGACCACGGCGTGCCGTCGGACGTGTCCTGGCCGAACTTTGTCGAATACTGTCGCCTGTTGGCCGAGGCGACCGGATGGTTGAGCGAACATGCCCATCGATAGTCAGACTTTTCATGCCGTTGCCGATGACCTGCTCGCCGAGGCCGACGCCCATGACGGGCTGGCGCCGGTGGATGTGGAGCGGTTCTGGGCGGAGGACGCGGCGGCGCAGGCCGACCCGTTCGCGCCCGACTGCCCGCAGGTGGCGTTGGGCCTGGGCGGGAACATGCGCGAGTGCGTGTTCGACGAGTTGGGGATTCGAGAGGACTGGCATCGGTGGCATCACGACGGCGCGTGGCGTGCGGAGTTGAACCGGTCTTACAACGACAAGGCCGAGCGGATCGTCGGGCGTCGACTGCTGGACGAAGCCGAGCCGGACGCATCGCGGCAGTGGCGCGGGGTCAGGGGTCTGCATGACGTGTTCGAGGCGCCGAACGTCTGGCACAACGAATCGTACTGGTTGCAGCAGGCGACCGATTCGCCGGACGGGTTGCGGGCGCTGTTGGACCGGGTGGAGGGTCGGCTGGAGAATCTGCGCGCGTTCGTGTTGCCGGCCGACTGGGACGAGCAGAAGCAGCGACTGGGCGGGCTGGGGGTCGCGCCGCCGCGGTACCGGTCGCAGCGCGGGCCGGTGACGTTCGCCACGAGCGTGTTCGGGGCGGAGAATCTTATGTTTCTGATCCTGGACGAGCCGGAGTTGGCGGTGCGTTTTCGTGACCTGATCCTGCGGGCGATGCTGGGGATCGCCGACGTGCTCGACGCGGAGGCGGGGGCGATGGATCCGGACTCGCCGGCGGAGGGGCCGCGCGGGTTCGCGTTCATGGATGACAACTGCGCGCTGCTGTCGCCGGCGATGTACGAGCTGTTCGGGTACCCGGTGCTGGAGTCGATCTTCGCGCGGTTCAGCCCGGGGCCCGGGGATCGGCGTTACCAGCATTCGGACTCGGCGATGGGCCACCTGTTGCCGCTGCTGGGCAGGTTGAAGTTGACGGGGGTGAACTTCGGGCCGACGGTGCCTGTCCAGGCGATCCGCGAACATCTGCCGGGCGCGGTGATCCAGGGGGTGCTGGCGCCGTTCACGTTCAGCCGCAACGACCGGCGGGGGATCGTGCTCGAATGTCTGCGCGACTGCGAGCAGGCCCGGCCCCGGCGCGGGCTGGTGTTCACCACGGCCGGATCGGTGAACAACGGCAGCCGCCTGGCGGGGTTGCGGTTGATCATGGCGACGATTCAACGCCACGGCCGGTATTGAACGGGCACCGTTGCGCGGGCGTTGATGGGCGTCATGCACCGGACGCCGCTTGCGGAGGATCAGGATCGCGTTGGTACCGAACATCGCGCGCCTGGCCGCGGCGAAGCGGTGGGCCCAACGATGATGCTCCGCCCGGCGCGTGCTGCGGATCGATGGCAGCGGGCTGTCGATGCCTGACCCGCCACACGCCGGCAACATCGACGTGGCCAAGACCCTGACGGGCACCGCCGGTTGAACAGCGTCCAAGTCAACCTTCAGGTTATATCCGCAGCAAGAAAGGACCAAGCAGCCGGCGCGCGACCTGCACGGGCAACCGTGTTCGAGAAGGCCGGCATGTTTTTTGTGGTGCTGCTAAGGCACGAAACCGCGCCACGCCTCGATCGCCCGCGCCGGTTCGGGGACGAACATGAACCGCTCCGCGTCGCGTCGGTGTTGCTCGTAAATCGGCACGCCCGGTTCGATGCCCAACTCCCGGTAGTCGCGCGGCTGCTTTCGCGTCAGTGGTTGGTGACGGTATCGCTCATTGAACTCAAATCGAACCGCCCCCTCGCGGTCGAGCAGCGGGAACCACGCCAACCCGCCGTGGGCGCGAACGCCGTCGTACACAAATCCGTAATCGCGATCACACCACGCACCGAACGTCAGCGGCTGCGTCGGGTCGGCACTGATCGTCGCGTGTGCCCAACCCGGCGGCACGATCACGACCTGTCCCGGCCCGGCCTCGACCGCGAAGCAACGCCCCGGGTCGTCCCGGTCATGCTCCTGCATCAGAATCACCGCCCTGCCCTGCCAGATTTCATACACCTCCGGCGTCGACCAACCGTTGCGCGGGCTTGCCTGGTGGACGTGCCCCTGGGATCGCACCGGTTCGTCACCCAATCGCCCCGCGGCATACGTCACCACCCCGAACAGCAAGTGGCGCTGTTCCAGTGCCGCACGATCCTCGGGTCGGCCCACGTCCATCGCAATCGCATAAACCTGTTCGGGCCCGTCACATGCCGGGTCGCGCAGCGACGGACGAATCGCATCCAGCCGGCGAATCTCCGGCGCCGGACCGAAGCAGTCCGGTCCATACGCGAACCCCAGCGGCATGGTGGTCGGCGTCAGGTCCAGCCCGTATTTATTCATCGCAACCTCCCGCCCCGCGGCGCACCCATGCCTTGATCGTGGCGCATCGTTCGCCGTCGCGCCGGCCATGCGGCCGGATGGTGTAACGCCCCACGGCTGCGGGCACGATGAACGTCTCGGCATAGTGAACCACGAACGGCTCAAACGCGCCGGTCGGCGATTCGACCACCGCCTCCCGGCCGGCCACCAGGTTCAACACGTTCACGCTGCCGGTTTCGACCCCGCCGGTGTCGTGCTCCACACGCCGGGCAAACCAGTGGCGGCGGGTTTCGATGAACTGCCGTTCGTGCAATCCGGTGCGCTGTTCATGCCAGCCCTCGCCCTCGGCGACCGGTGTGACATGATTGACCAGTTCGCGCTCGACCCACGCGGTGGTCCGGTCCCACCGCACCGCGTCGCGCCCGCGGTCGATGTTGATCGGCCGAGGCAGACCGTCCAGACCCACCCGCCCCCAGTCCCAGAGTTTGAACGTGAAGATGTAAGGCGTGGCGCTGATTTCCAGCACCATGCTGTTCTTACCCGAGCAATGCACGGTGCCTGCAGGGATGAGGAAGTGATCGTGCGTTTTGGCCGGCAGCCTGTTGGCGTATCGGTCGGCGTCGAACGGCGGCCCGCCGGCCTGCGCCGCGGCCAGGGCGTCGAACATCTGTTCGGGGTCGACCCCTTCCTTCAGTCCCAGATAAACGCAGCCATCCTCCCCCGCGTCAAGCATGTAATAGCTTTCATCCTGCGTGTAGTGCATGCCGAAGCCGTTGTGAATCTGCTCGGTCGGGGGGTGGACCTGAAACGAAAGATGCCCGCCGTCCATCGTGTCCAGCAGATCGAAACGGATGGGAAACTCATCGCCGAACCGACCGTGGACCGGGTCACCCAACAGGTGACGGGGATGACTGAACACGGCATTGACGCTGGGCAATTCAAACCGATGCGACCCCATGCCCAACACCAGCGAGTTTTCCTCCGGCACGCAGTCAAAACACCAGGCGTAGTTGTCCGGTTCCGGCGTGGTGTAGCCGGCCAGACCGCACACCTGTCGCATCCACTGCCCGCCCCACGGGCCGGGGTCGAAAAACGGCACCACGCGGAACGGGCGCTGCGTCGCCAACGCCAAACCACGCCGCACCGCCTCGCCGTCGGCCAGCTTCGGTTCATCGTCGCGCGTGGTATCCAGCAACAAGTCGGCCCGACCCAGCAGCGGCTTCTTCCAGCGGTCGCACACCCGCCAGTCCACAAAAAACGACCGCTTGTATTGCAGCGATGCCTTCAACGCCGCGTTGCTCACGCCAAGATTACTCGCCTGGTTGCATCGCTGGCGTAGCTGACCTTCCCAACGTGGCATGTCGGCGTAAACCAGCACGTCGCCGACGTGAACCGCCGACGCCCCTTCGCCGACGATCAGCACCGGCCCCGTCGCCCGTTCGACCTGCTCACGCAACGCCGCCAGCTTATGGGGATCGAACCATTGCCGCATCGTCAGTCCGCAGAGGTAGCCGAACACCGGGTCATCGCCGCCGAGAAACGGTTCGACCAGTTGATCGATCTGCTCAGGTTTTTTGAAGGCGGATCGGCTGTCGATCATCAACGTCGAAGCCAGACGCCGGCCCAGTGCCTCGCGCACCGTGTCCACGTCGACGCCGACGTAACAATCCACGACCAGCACACCGCGGCCGTCGCGCGCCATGACCCGACCCAGGCGATGGGCGATCGCGTCCCAGCCGGCCACGCACGCTTGCCCCGCTTCGGGCACCTCGATGAACGGTTGCCGGTCGTAGTTCGATTGATAGTCGGTGGTGATCACGTCGCTGCTGGACTTCACGGGGACGACTCGCTTTCCTGTTGTTCGTGCTGGAGGAATCCGCCTCCGATCAGGGCTGCATCGTCGCCCAGTTCGCCCAGCCGCACTTCGACGCGGCCCCAGGGTGTCCACGCCAGGTGTGCGGCGGCTTGGCCGATGGCGTCGACGATCATCGGCGAGCCGTGCGCCACCCCGCCGCCGATCACCACGCGCCGCGGGCCGTAGGCGTGGATCAGGTTCACCACCGCGGCGGACCAGACGGCGATGCTGTGATCGCGCACCGTGCGGGCCAGTTCGTCGCCGGCGTCGGCCTGCTCGAACACCCCGATGTAATTGAGGTCGGGTTGATCGGCCCACGGTGAACGTGTGCCGTGTTGAGCGGCCAGGGCGTCGACGATATCGCGCAGGCGATCGGTTGACGCCTCGGCTTCGGCGCAGCCGACGTTGCCGCAAGTGCATCGTCGACCGTGCCGATCCACGATCAGGTGCCCGCCGAACAATCCCGCCATGCCGTGGCTGCCGCGCAGGACGCGGCCGTCGATCACCGCCGCCGCGCCGATGCCCGTGCCCAGCGTGACCATGACCAGGTCATCGCAGCCCCGCCCGGCACCGGCCCGCCATTCGCCGACCAGCGCCGTGCGGGCGTCGTTGTCGATCCAAAGCCCCAGCCCCAGGGTTTGCTCGGCCCATTGGCGCAGGTCGATCGACGTGGCATCGAAGTATTTACCGTTGATTGAAATGATGCGTTTGGCACGTGGGTCGACCACGCCGGCAAACGCCATCGCCACGCCGGTCACGCCATCAATACCCTTCCCCGCGCTGTCGAGCATCGCCCGCCAGCGCGACGCCATCGACCCCAGCAGCGGTTGCATGCTTGTGCGGTCGGCCACCGGCAGCCGGTCACGCGCGACCACCCGGCCGGCATCGACCAGGCCCAGCTTTACCGACGTTCCGCCGATGTCGGCCGCGAGCGTGGTCACCGCGGCCCCCGATCCAGTGTGATGCTGTAACTGAAGCGGTCGGCTCGATACGTGACCAGGGCGTATTCGAAGGGCCGGCCGATCATGTCGTATACCGTTCGTTGGCGAAGCAGCACGGGCGCGCCTTCGTCGGTGCGCAATCGCTGGGCGACGGCTTGGTCGGCGCGACCGGCACGAATGGTTTCGCGGGATCGGCCGGGCGCGATGCCGGTCAGTGCTTCGATGGCCTCGTACAGCGGGCGTTGGGAGTCGAGTTGTTTCAGGTCGCCCAGCCGCGGGTGGAACCAGGAGTGGAACTGCACGGCCGGCTCACCATCGGCGCTGCGCAGGCGTGAGAGAAACCGCACCCGGCACCCGGGGGTGATCTGCAAGGCCTGCGCGACGGAGGCGTCGGCGGCGATGGATTGGATGGACCAGTTGAGCGTTTGGACTTCGATGCCCAGTTGCGCCATCTCTCGCGTGAAGCTCGGCCAGGCCTCCAGCGAGGTTCGCATCGGTGCGGCGACCACGCGCGTGCCGGCACCGGCGCGCCGTTCGATCAATCCCTCGGCCACGAGCCGTTTGAGCGCTTCGCGCACCGTGCCCCGGCTCACACCGAACTGGTTGGCCAGGGTCAGTTCATCGGGTAGAAGGTCGCCCTCGCGATATTGGCGCTGGCGGATCAGTCGGCGAAGCAGGGCTTCGCACTGGGCGTAGAGCGGCAGCGCAGCGGTGGGATCGACGGTGAGGTTGCTCATGGGATTGGGTTGGGGGTGAGCGTGGGTCGGCCTGCGACATGGCGCAGTCGCATGGAGAACCCGTCGCGGGCGATGGTGTCGTAGTCGTGGCCGGCGTCGGCGGGCCAGCACGCGCCGAAGGTCAGCGGTTGGTCGCCGGTGTTGGCCACGCGGTGGGCGGTATGGCCGGGGATGTAATGCAGCGAGCCGGGCGTCATGGTCTGGGCGCTGCATTGTCGGTCGCGGGTCATGAGGATCAACGCCCCGATACCGGCCAGGCACCAGTAGTATTCGCCGCGATCAGAGGTGGCGTGGAAGTGGCCCTTGGTCATGAAGTATTCATCGCCGACGCGGCCGGGCTCGAGGGTGGTGTTGCCGAACAGCAGCCCGCCTTCGGTGCCGTCGGGCACGGGCATGTAAAGCTGAACGCGGTACGCCAGTTGGTCGGGGTCCATCGCCTGTCTTGCGGTTTCATCAGCGAACACGCCGACCAGGTCGGCCAGGGTTCGCCTCTGTTCGCGGACATCACGACCGGCCAGTTCACCGGTGCCTTGGGTGGCGAAGTGAACCGCCGGCGGTTGGGGGGCGGGCTGTTGCATGACGGCTCCTATTTGTTTAAATGTATAGACAAATAAAACGCGAGTCAACACGGTTGGTCATCGCGCCGAAGCGCGTTGGGCCGGCAAGATCGCTGGCTTTCGTGTTCAAACGCCGATATCGTCCTGCATGCCCCGCCGGACACCTCCCCCCCTGTGGACATGCCACCCATGCATCATCTACGTTTCCGACAGATTCACCTGGACTTTCACACCTCGCCGGCGATCAGCAACATCGGCGAAAAGTTCGACAAGCATCGCTGGCAGGACACGCTGCTCGAAGCCGGCGTCGATTCGGTCACGCTGTTCGCCAAGTGCCACCACGGCTGGAGCTATCACCCGACGAAGGTGGGCCAAACGCACCCGGGCCTGGCGTTCGATCTGCTGCGGGCGCAGTTCGAGGCTTGCAAGGAAGTCGACATCAACGCGCCGATTTACATCTCGGCCGGCCTCGACAACCTGGCAAGCGATCACCATCCCGAATGGCGCGAACTCGACCCATCGGGTCGCTACGCCGGCTGGGCGCGGTCGCCGCTGGAACCGGGGTTCCATCGCATGGACTTCGCCTCGCCTTACCTCGACTATCTCTGCGAACAGACCGTGGAAGTCGTGAGGCTGTTCCCCGAGTGCGACGGCATCTTCAGCGACATCATCCACCAGCGTCCCTGCGCCACGCGATGGACGCTGGCGCTGATGAAAGAGCACGGACTCGACCCGACCGACCCCGACGACCAGCAACGCGCCGCGCGCCTGCGGATCGAGCTTTACATGCAGAAGTTCACCGCGGCCTGTCGCGTCGACAACCCCCGGATGCCCGTGTTCCACAACGCCGGCCACATCACCCGCGGCGACCGCGACATCCTCCAATACTTCTCCCACCTCGAACTCGAATCATTGCCCACCGGCGGCTGGGGGTACGACCACTTCCCCACCTCCGCCCGCTACGCCAACAAACTGCCCCACGATTACCTGGGCATGACCGGCAAGTTCCACACCGCCTGGGGCGAGTTCGGCGGATACAAACACCCCAACGCCCTGCGCTACGAGTGTGCCGCCATGATCGCACACGGCGCCAAGTGTTCGGTCGGCGATCAGTTGCACCCCTCCGGTGAAATCGACGCAAGCACCTACCGCATCATCGGCCAGGCCTACCGCGAAGTGGCCGCCAAGCAGCCCTGGTGCGATCACGTCACCCCCGTGGCGGACATCGCGGTGATCTCCAGCGAAGCCCACGGTCGAAGCAGCGGGCGCGACGTGGCGCCGGATGTGGGTGCCGGCCGCATCCTCCTCGAAGGCCACTTCCTCTTCGACATGATCGACGACCAGGTCGAACTCGAACCCTATCGCCTGGTCATCCTGCCCGATGATATTGTCGTGACGCCGAGCATGAAAGCCAAACTCGACCGCTATCTCGCCCAGGGCGGCAAGGTGCTGCTGACCGGCGAGTCGGGGCTGGATGAGCACGGCACGCTCGTGTTCGACGCCGGCTGCGCCATCAAAGGTCCCGCCGCCACGCGACCCGATTACGTGTTGCCCGTCACAACGCTACAACCCGACTTCGTGCAGGACCCGCTCGTCATGTACGCACCGGGCCATCGCGTGAAACTCACCGACGGCCGCTCGCTCGGCGATGCCTGCGACAGCTACTTCAACCGCACGTGGGAACACTTCTGCTCCCACCAGCACACGCCTGTGCAACCCGAACCGTCGGGTTACGTGATGGGGGCGACCAAGGCCGGCGTGACCTACCTCGGCCACGCGGTGTTCACCAACTATCGCGGCTACGGGGCGGTGGCGTATCGGCAGATCCTCTGCAAACTCATCACCCACCTTCTCGACGATCAGCCCACCGTCACCACCAACCTGCCCTCGACCGCACGCGTGGTGCTCAATCGCCAGGAAAGTGAAAACCGATTCGTGCTGCATCTGCTCTACGCCAACACGCTCAACCGCGGCGGGCCGGCCAAGGCAACCGGCGACACCACCGATAACGTCTCGACCCAGTCCTACGAGGTCATCGAGGAACTGCTGGCCCTGCACGAGGTGGATGTGAAAGTTGCGCTGTCCCGTCCGATCCAACGCGTTACGCTCGAACCCCAGGGCGAACCACTGCCATTCACCCAGGACGCCGGCGTGGTGTCGATGCACCTGAACCGTTTCACCTGCCACCAGATGATCGTGCTGCAAGAATAAGCGGGCAGGAACCCGCGTGGTTGCGGTCGCTGCCCACCGGCGGTGATTCCCACACCATTTCGGGTTAGCGAAAAAGGTGTCGCGGCGAGGAATTTTCTTTTTTTGAGCCTGAAAAATTATTGACGACCGGCCAGACGACGGGTATTCTTAAAGCGTATTAAAGATTGAAACCTTTTAAAAATGGCCGCCGCCAAGGCACAATCTCGCGTTACCATCACCCAGATCGCCCAGGAAGCGGGGGTTTCGATCGGGACGGTGTCGCGTGTTCTCAACGGCAAAAACAAGAACGCCTGGGCCAGCGCCGCGGCCAAGGCCGAGGAGATCCGAGGCATCGCCGAGCGGCACAACTACCGGCCGTCCTGGGCGGCGCGGTCGATGGTCAAGAGCCGTTCGCACACGATCGGCGTGTTGATCCGCAACGCGCCCGACCGCCCGTTCGTTTTCCCACAGGCCATCGAAACCATCGTGGGCATGAACGAGCATCTCACGTCCGCCGACTACATGCTCTCGCTGATTCACCTTCAGGAAATGACCGACACCGAAGCGATCCCGCGGGTGTTTCGCGAGCACGTGCTCGAGGGCATGATCGTGCTGGGCGGGAACATGCCGGCCAAGGCCGAACGCGCGATCGACAAGATTCAACGCGACGTTGCGCCGTGCGTCTGGGTGGAAGGCAACCACTGGCAGGACACGGGCACGTTGCAGCGCGACGAGGTGTATGCCGGGCGACTGGCCGCGGAGCGACTGATCGAAGCCGGCTACGATCGATTGATGATGATTGGCACGCATCCCGACGCAAGTCATCACTACAGCGAGCGCGACCGGTTGGCCGGCGTGCAACAGGTGGCCGACGAGCGCGGCGTGGAATTGCTGGTGCGGCAGATCGGGCGCGAACCGTATTACAACGAACTGACGAAGATCACGCAGGACACCGACTGGACCGCGCGGTCGGCGGTGATTGCCTCGGGCACCCGCCACGCCCAGAGCATTGCCGTGGTGGCCGGCGTGCTGGGGATGCGGATCGGCATCGATTTCGGGCTGGCCTGCTGCGACGACGATCACAGCACCGAGTCGGTTTTTCCCACGCTCAGCCGCGTCAGTTTCGATCGATTCGGACTGGGCGTGACCGCAGCCAAGATGGTGCTCGGCGCGTTGAAAAACAATGCCAAGGCCATGCGGTCGCAGCGCGTGCGAGGCCAATGGTTGGCGCGATCCACCGCGGCCGGGCCCAACACCGCAAGAGAGAACTAAGACCCACGTCAGGACCATGACCATGCAAAAACGAACACTCACGATCACAACACTGGCGATACTGGCGGGCTTTGCCCTGACGGTGTCGGCCCAGGGGCTGAGCGAAGATTTTGAATCGTACGATCACGCCACGCCGATCGAGAAGATCGACAACTGGCAAGCCGACACCGCCGGCAACGACGCGACGGCGATCAAGGTCCGACAAACCAGCATGTCCGGCGAAAAAGGGGACGGCGGCATCGGGGCGGCGGGCCATGACGACTCGAAGGGGCTGGAGTTTTCCAATCAGAAAAGCGCCCGCCTCGCTTTAGCCGATGACCAGATCATCAAGACCGATCAAGGCCCCGACACCGTCTTTGAAGCCCGGGTGCGATTGAGCGACATCCAGGGCACCGGGCGCAAATCCACCCCCAATCATTCGTTCGCGATGCTGCTGGGTGAGAACATCGGATGGGATAAGTCCCAGCCGAATGATGAAGTGATTGCACTCGACGAATCGGCGGCCCTTACGGTGATCTTCTATCAGCGCCGCGGCGAGCGGTCGATCCGCGTATCCAACGGCACCAAGGGCACGGACATCAACGGCGAAGCGTTCATGCTCGCCAACACCCGTCCCGCTCCCGATTCACAGTGGGACTTCAACGCCTGGTACACCGTGCGGATCCGCAACATCCAACTCAAGACCGCCGGCACGGGCCACAACGTCAACGCGGTCCTGGACATCATCGGACCCGACGGGCAAACCAAGCTCGTCGACGGGATGAAGTTCAACGCCAACAAAGGCAGCGCCCAGCCCGCCTCCGGCGCTTTCGATCAGATCGACTCCCTCGCTCTTTACAACATCCTCGGCAACGGCCTCGTCAACGTCGACGATCTGTCGCTGTCGGTTTCCGAAGATTAATTGCAGGAGGAGAACACCACGCAACGCTTACAAAACACACAACGTTCACAGAACAGTCAACACACTAACAGGAAATGTTCACAGAACAGTCAATACACTAACAGGAGAAGAGACATGTATCGTGCCCCTCAGACTTTTATCGTGACTCTGGCCGTTGCGGCAACCTTCGGCCTGGCCGTTTCGGCGCAGGCGAATCTTCTCGAGGATTTCGAGTCGATTACCGATGGCGCCCTCATTAATACGGATCCGAATTGGGACGGCACCCAGGCGGGCACCGGCCCCGCAGTGCGGCAGACGAGCCATGTGCCCGCCCTGGGAACGGCGGGATACAACAGCACCCAAGGCCTGGAGTACCGGAACCAGCACGATGCACGCCGGATGCTGACCGCCCAGGAGATCGTTTCTGCTGAAGACGCCACCAATTTCGCGTTTGAAGCCAAGGTGCGGGTGGCCTCTGTGAAGGACAATGGGACAGCCGAAACCGGGAATCATTCCTTCGCACTGGTCATCGGCGAAAACATCGGTTGGGATTCAAGCACTTTCAAGCAAGAAAAGCTGGACCTCAGCAACACCATTGGTTTCGCGGTGCTGTTCTACAACAGCGGGGGCACCACGAGCATCGAGACGACCAATGGCTCAGAGGCTTTCGAACTGGTGACCGATTCGAGTGCCACCACGGACCGAAGCGCGATCGATGACTCGACATGGTCGTTCGATACCTGGTATACGGTACGTCTCTCGAATTTCAACCTCGGTGATGGCACCGACGTCACCAACATCACCGCCGAGCTGGACATCATCAATACCGACACCAGCGCGGTGCTGATTGACGGTGAATCAGTCAAGGCGAACAAGGGCGGCGCCACGACCACCGCAGGCGCCTTCGACATGCTTGATTCGTTCGCCTTCACAAATGTCCGCGGCAACGGGATGGCGTCCGTCGACGATGTCTCCCTCGCGGTTATACCCGAGCCGGCGTCGATGGTGCTGATGGGTTTGGGCGGGCTGCTGCTGCTCAGAAGAAGGGCGACTCACTGAATGTTCCATCGCAGAGGTTGGGTTAACGTCCAGCCTCTGCCTTTGCACCGCGCGCCGCTGGAGCAGCGCGGCTCGCATGTTGTCGCACCTGTTCGAGCGAGGCACACCATGAATCGCCAAGCATCAGATCGTGTATCAGCGCTCGTCGAGCATCCGTTCGGCAGTCGCAGATCAATGAATCAGACCCGATCCGGGGGATTTACGCTGGTCGAGCTGTTGGTCGTCGTCAGCATTATCGCCTTGCTTCTTTCGTTGTTGCTGCCGGCGTTCAACAAGGCCCGGGAGGCCGCGCGGGCGGTGCGCTGTGCGAGCAACCTGCGTCAGGTCGCGTTGATGTACGAGTTTTATGCCAACGATGCGGAGGTGTACCCGCGAGCCGTACTCAGCAACGGCGGGGGATACACCAACGCGCCCAGCGAGATGAGTCAGTGGTTCGGCGCGAGCGTGCCCGGCGGCGTGCCGCCTCGTACCTGGCCCTACCGATTGATGGAAGCGGGGTACATCGACGACTTCGCGCTGGTGTCGATGACGCCCGGCCATCCCAGCGCAGCCAACCGTAGGGTATCGATGTATTGTCCGAGCAACACGCTGGACTATACGAACGAAACGATCCCCGCGGGTCTATACGGCTACAGCTATGCCGCCGGCGGCACCGGGGCTTACTCCGGCAACGCCTGGTGGGACTTTAAGGGCATCGGCGGTCACGTCAATGGCCTGAACAGCGCCAACGACAAACACACGCGACCTTCGGAAGTGCAGAGTCCCACGGCCACCGTCAACCTCGTGGAATCCCGTTACCCGACCTATCCGCACCTGTACCCGCAGGGCATGGGGGCCAACTGGCCCACGTGGTATTACACGCAGATCCACGGTGGGGCGTCCAACTTCCTGTTCGCCGACGGGCACGTCTCCCGCAAACAGGACGGCTGGTTCACGTGGGAATACTTTGACATCCGCTCGCAGTAAACAACCGCCGTCCGCAACGTAAAGGTTTGAACATGCATCTTATCCTGCGCCGTCTCATCAGTCCGGCAGCGACCCTGGCGATCACATTCCTGGCCGCGGCTGTGCTGCTGGGTTGTGCCAACGATACGCTTGCCCAGCCGATCCCCGTACCCGGTGACGCAGCCGGGTCGCAACTCGAATATCCCGGTGACGTGCGTTGGCACACCATGCCACGCTACCTGTTCGGACTGGACACCAACATCCCCGCGACCGCCGGCCTCCACGCCGACGAAGCCCCGTGGGACGATCCCAGGATGGTCGAAGCGTTCCGGCAGGTCCGTATCGACACGCTGCGCTATCCCGGTGGATTGGCGCCGTTCTACAACTGGCGCACCGAGCATCAGGAACCGCCGCATCCGTTCGGCCGGAAAATGCAGGACTGGATGCTCAAAGTCCGCGGCAACCAGGCCGGCTTCCTCGACCTGTGCCAACAACTGGACATGCGCCCGGTCTTCGTGTTCAACCTCCTTCAGGGCGACCCGGCGGACCAGCGGCAGTGGGTCGATTCCCTGGTCGGCGACGACGGCCAGCCGGCGGTGACCCACTGGGAACTGGGCAACGAAGTTCCCGACGCGGGGATATTCAAGAAGGGCAAATACAAAGGCCCGATCCAGACGCCGGAGGATTACGTCAAGGCCGCCAAGGCGATCGGCCAACCGCTGCTCGCGCGTTGGCCCGATCTTCGCATCGCGATCGTCGGCGCGCCGCCGGTCCACCTGCCGCAGATACACGTGCCCGATCAGGAGAAGCCCGAAACGCGGCATTGGAACGAAGTGCTCGGCGCCGACCGCAGCTATTACAACGCGGTGGTGCAGCATTTTTACATGCCCCCGTGGTTGAACTTCCAGGAACAGGTGAACTGGGATCACAAGCAGCGGGCCCAATGGCTGTTTGCCCTGGGCGATGCCTATCCGCGGTGGGTGACCGATTACCACCGCGAGTACTACGGCGACCTGCCGCTGTGGCTGACCGAGGTGGGCATGGTCAACTGGGAACTGCCGTGGGGCGAACCGCGCAAGGAAGCGGAGATGGCCTGGTGGAGCCGGCTGTGTGAGATCAATTACCTGATCGCGCTGGTGGCGCATGATGGGCCGATCGAAATGGTGATGAAGCACAACGCCGTGGCGCCCCGGCCGCACATGCCCATCCACGCCGTGCCTGAAGACGGTAAACTCAAAGAAGCGAACGTCATCTTCCCCATCGGCACGATGATCGGCCACATCGGCGAAGCCACCAAGGGCGGCGGACGCATCGCGAACATCCGTGTGCCCGGCACATCGGAGTTTGACGGCTTCTTGCGAGCCGAGGGACAGAAGTTCCCCACGGTTCGCCTGGTCGCCACGCAGACCGACACCGGCACGCACCTGATGGTGGTCAACCGAGGCGATCACGCCCAAAGTGTCCCGCTCCCCGCCGGCTCGTGGTCGGGGCATGTCTATCACGCCCCGTTGCAAGCGCTCGACGACGCGGTGAAGACCGAACAACGCAGGGTTGCTGACGGGCAGGTTCTGGAAATGCCCGCCTACAGCTTCGTCTACCTCAAACGCGACTGACGCATTGCCCGCCCCATGGCCACTCGTCCTAACATCCTGCTGATAACCAATGACCAGCATCGGTTTGATTTTTTCGGCGACACCGGCCGGGCGCCGTCGTTGCAGACCCCGGCCCTCGACCAACTCCGCCGGGACGGGGCGGTGCTGGAGAACATGTTCAGCAACTGCCCGATCTGCATGCCCGCGCGGTTCTCGTGGTGCCACGGGCTTTACCCCTCGCAGGCGGCGCGGGGGCTGCTCCGCAATAACGCCGACTGGCCGACCGACCTGCCCACCATGCCCCAGGCCCTGCAACGCGCCGGGTATCACACCGCGGTGATCGGCAAGGTCCACGCCCACGCCGGACTCGAACACGTCGACCTGGTCGAACGCGAACCGGAACTGCTGGCACGCGGGTATCACGAAGCGTGTGAAGTGTCGGGGAAATCACTGGCCTACTGGCGACGCTGCCGATGGACCGATCACCTCGAACAGCGTGGCTTGCTTGAAGCCTACCGGGAGCAACTCGAACGCCGCTGCGTGCAACTCGGCGGTCACGAACGCTACGAAGCGGGCATCCTCGAACCCGACGACTTCGTCGACGGTTTCATCGGCCAACAATCATTGCAATGGCTTGACCGATACGATCACCCCAAGCCGTTTTACCTGCACGTTTCATTCTGCGGCCCGCACTTCCCGCTCGATCCGCCGCACGAATTCTTCCGCCGCCACCACCCCGAGAACATGCCCGAGCCGATCGGCTCGCACAGCCCCGACTGGATCCGCCGCTGCACCCAGCACCGCGCGATGCACCTGGGCATGATCGAACTGATCGATCAGCAAATCGGCCAACTGATGGACCAACTCAGATCAGCCGGGCTCGATGACAACACCGTGGTCCTCTTCGTTACCGACCACGGCGACATGCTCGGCGACCTGGGGTTGGAACACAAAAGTCAGCCATATGATGGCTCGTGTCGTACACCGCTGGCGATTCGCTGGCCCGGTGTGATCCCCGCCGGTCAGCGGCTTGACACCATGGCCGAGTCGGTCGACCTGCCCGCCACGCTCCTGCACATCGCCGGTTGCCAGGGACCGACCTCGCGGTGGCTGCCCCAAAGCCCCGGCCGATCATTCCTGCCCTGTGTCACCGGCCAAACCGATCAGCACCGCCCGTGGGCCTACGCCGAGGTCGAAACATTCATGGCCCCCTCCGATGCCTCCGCCAACCAAACCGTCCCCGTGCGATGGCGCATGTGTTGTGAACCGGGGTGGAAGTACATCCGTCACCACGACGGCCGCGACGAGTTGTACGATCGCCGCAACGATCCGACGGAAACGAGCAACCTGGCCGACCAACCTGAGCAGCACGATCGCATCGCGCGGATGCGGGGACAGTTGATCGATTCGATGTCGGCCTGCGTCGCGCCCGATCGGCCGCAGGCACCACAACCGGCTGCGGATATGCTTCCGGGCTAAAGTCCGCCGCCACGACCCCGGCACGGGCCAGATACTCGCCACTGCTTGACATGACAGAGATTCCCGACACCTATTCCATGCTCAAAGAGCAGCAAATTGTTCAAGGCGAACAAGCCAAGCGTTGAAATGCTGGCACCGATTGCGGATCAATTTAAGGCCCATGCGTTGGGTGGCAATCGGTCCGTGGAGTTTCTTGCGATAGTTCGGAAAGAGCGATTCGATAAGGGCTGCGGGATTGTGGCCGGGGTGTTCGTTGATCTGCTCGGGCGTCTGCACGCTATTACATATCCCGGCGAACTGCGGCTGCCTGGCCGGTTCTGTCATGACGGCTGGCAGCGTGTTCGGACAGGAGAATACCCATGCTTCGAATTCATGAAGGGCCAGAAACGGCAAGAATCGCTCATCATTAAAATAATCGGCGAGCGCAGTTTGGACGTGACTGATACGCGTGAAGAGATCGATTGGCGCAGGCCGTGTTGCCATACCCGGAAAATCATCGGGAAGGCGGTAATAGTCGAGCATAGTCGTGACCATCGCGCTTTCAGCACCTACGCCGGCACCGCCCAGCAACCGCCGCAAGTCCGATTCGAATTTATCGAAATTGGTCACGCCGCCTTTGAAGTTTGGTCCGTTTTTGACGACTTTGGTCGTGAGTAGCGTAGGTGTGATGAAAA
>CAYYPN010000015.1:0-20983 GCA_964473545.1 uncultured Planctomycetaceae bacterium | reverse complement strand
TCTGCAGTTTCGCCTGCATCGCCAGCAGCGTCGGATGGGTGATCATCTTCGGCGGGTACTGCGCGCTGCCCGTACCACGCCGGTTGACCTTCCGCATCGACAACGCCATGCCGTCCACCGACTCGATGACCAGGTGCACCCTGTCGTCGTCGCCCACCCACTCCCGAAGGTCCGGCGGCAACAACATCGGCGTCGCCCGATCCACGTTCACCATCCTTGGCTTACTCATCCCCGCCACATAACCGACCTGTCAAGCCCTCGCCGTAAGTCCGACAGACTGCTAAGCCGCAAGCGGCTCAACGGATCCGGTCGCACGTGATCCAGGGTAAGACGGTATCAGCAGCCAGTGGGACCACGTCGGCGCTTCACCAGCGCCATCGCCCCCACGGCCAGCATCGCCAGCGCGCCGGGCTCGGGGATGTACCAATCGAAGAACGACCCGGACAGCGTGTTGAAGTACATCTCGGTCCCGGTCAGCACGCCGTGGTTGGCGATGAGGAAGATCCCCGCCAGGCCGGTCGTTGCGAAGCCGGTCTGGGAATTGTCGAAGTCGATGATGAGGTTGGTGTTGGGGTCGCCGGGGTTGACCAGTCCGTTATAGACGAGGTTGACCGTGTAGTCGTCGCTGGTGCCGGCGAGTTCGTCGATGCCGGTCATGGCGTACTTGAGCCCCGCCACGTCGTCGGCCCCGAGCGTGCGCTGGACCTCGGCGTTGAACGTGCCCTGCTGCATCACCCCCTCGGTCAGCGGCGCGTTGTACCGCGGCAGGTTCGCCACGTTGCGATCGGCGTTGGTCGAATACGCATCGCCCACCGGCAGGTCGGCCAGTTCGCGGCTGTAGGTCGTCGAATCGACCACCCCCAGCGCGTGGGCCGTGGCGAACGGGTCGTTGGTCGCCTTGTGGAAGTAGTTGAGGTTGACGTCATCGCCGCGAAGATCGTCATGCGAGCCGATGACCCCATCGGGCCCGGGGTTGACGTCGAAGGTGTTGTTGAGGCCGTCGGTGCTCTTGGTGTAGTTCTGGTTGGCGTCGGACAGGCCGGACTCGGACGCGAGGTTGCTGTGGCCCAGGCCCAGGGCGTGGCCCATCTCATGCAGCAGCACCGACTCGAAGTCGACCTGGTTGAACGCCAGCGCGGCCGGCTGGAGGTTGGCGGTGGTGGGCGTGAGGTTGTTCCAGGTGTCGATGACGTTCTGGACCGGGGTCTGCATCGCCAGGGCAGACCACGAGGTGTTGTCGATGCCCACGGAGACGTTGAGCACGCCGCCGGCCCCGGTATAGCCCTCCGGATGGACGACCAGGTCCTCACCGTTGAACTCGCCGGCGAAAGCGTAGACGAACGCCGATGCCGACCGCGCCCCGACGAGCAGGCCGACCATCGCACACAGGATCATCCCCCCGCTGCGCACATGAACTGTCATGCCGATTCCTTTACAAGAGCCGTTGACCTTGTTGCCTCGCCGCGGCCTCGGCCGCCGACGAACACGTCAACCCGCTCTCTTCCGGCTCTCGGCTCCCCACGGACACAAACCCACCCCCCGCGCGATCATCGCCTCTCGCCGCACGCGGCAAGCAGGTCGCCCTCACGCCTTTCATCCCAGGGGTTTAATATCCACGCGGCAGAACGCCGCTTCCGACGACCCAAACGTACCACACGCCCGGCGTTCGTCAAATGTTTCGACGCTTAAGCTTCCGCAACCCCCGCAGAACCCCCGCCAGCCGTTAAGATGGGTGTTTTACCCCCACCTTCAATCATGTCCTGAAAGGTTATGCCATGGCCACTGCCCTTCGCGTCGGCATCCTCGGGGCCGGCGGCAACACCCGCGGCCGGCACATCCCCGGCCTGCTCGAACTCGATAACGTCCAGGTCACCAGCGTCTGCAACCGCACCGTCGAGTCGGCCCGCAAGGTCTGCGAGGCATTCGACATCCCCAACGCCTGCGCCGAGCCGCAGGATATCTTCGACGATCCGGACATCGACGCGATCGTGATCGGGACCTGGCCTTACAAGCATGGCGAGTTCACCATCGCCGCGCTCGAGGCGGGCAAGCATGTGATGTGTGAAGCCCGCATGGCCATGAACGCCGACGAAGCCCGCCGGATGCTCGACGCCTCGCGCCTGAGGCCCGACCTCGTGGCCCAGGTCGTCCCCGCGCCGTTCACGCTGGGCCTCGACGCCAAACTCCGCGACCTCGTCAATGATCGGTTGGGTGAATTGCGCTCGGTACGCATGGAACTGATCGCCGCCGACTCCGGCGAGGCCAAACCCCCGCGCACCTGGCGACTCAACCGCACCTACAGCGGCAACAACATCATGGGCGTCGGCATCTGGTACGAAACCATCATGCGCTGGGTCGGACCCGTCGCGTCGATCCACGCCCAGCTTCGCACGCACCGCAACGTCGGCCTGGACGAAACGACCGGCCACGCGGTCCCCATCGACGTGCCCGATCACGTCGAGGCGATCGGCACGATGCCCGGCGGCGCCGCGTTCAGCCTCACCGCCATGTCCGCCGCCCCCGCCGTCGCCGGCAACCGCGTCACCCTCGTCGGCGCTGAGGGCGCCCTGCAACTGGTCAACAACGAAGCGGTGTTTCACCCCCGCAACGGCGAGTCGCAGACGATCGAACCCGACCCGTCGCTCGGCTGGCGCGTCGAAGCCGAATTCATCAACGCCATCCGCGGCAACGAGCCGATCCGTCTGACCGATTTCGAAACCGGCCTGAAGTACATGCGGTTCACCGACGCCCTGCACGAAAGCCACCGCCTCGGCCAGCCGGTGCGCGTGGCCTGACAGCCGGCGATTGGTGATCGTCGATCCCCCCGCACGATCGCCCCTGGTTGAAATCGCGCGTTGTCGCCCGCCGGCAGCTCCTCAGGATTGGCTGGCGTCCAGGGCCTGGTCGATGTCGGCGCGGATGTCGGCGATGTCTTCGAGGCCGGCGGAGATGCGGATGTAGTCGCCGGTGACGCCGGCGCCCTTGAGTTCGGCCTGGGTCTGCTGGCTGTGGGTGGTGCTGGCGGGGTGGATGACCAGCGTCTTGGCGTCGCCGATGTTGGCCAGGTGCGAGCAGAGCCGGCAGGCTTCGATGAAGCGCCGGGCCGCGTCGTGGCCTCCCTTGATGCCGAACCCGAGGATCGCGCCGCTGCCGTCGGGCAGGTATTTCCGGGCGTTGGCGTGGTACGGATGGTCGGCCAGGCCGGGGTAGTTGACCCATTCGACGAGCTTGTGGCTTTGGAGATGTTCGGCGATGCGCTGCGCGTTTTCGCAGTGTCGCGGCATGCGCAGGTGCAGCGTCTCCAGGCCCTGCATGAACAGCCAGGCGTTGAACGGGCTCATCGCCCCGCCCAGGTCGCGCAGCCAGTGCGTGCGGCAGGTGATGATGTAACACAACCGCCCCACCGCTTCGTGGAACACCGCGCCGTGGTACGAAGGGTCGGGCTGGGTGAACATCGGCCAGCGCTCCGGCTGCTTCGTCCAGTCGAAGTTGCCCGAGTCGACGATGCATCCGCCGATGCTCGTGCCGTGGCCCCCGATGAACTTGGTGCACGAGTAGACGTTGATGTCCGCGCCATGTTCGAACGGCCGAAACAGGATCGGCGTCATCGTCGTGTTGTCACAGATCACCGGCAGGTTGTGCTCGTGGGCCACGTCGGCAATGGCCTGATAGTCGTACACACAATTCCGGGGGTTGGCGACGGTTTCGTAGTACACCGCGCGGGTGTTGGGCTTGACCGCCTCGGCGATCTTCCGGGGGTCGGTCATGTCGACGAAGGTGACCTCGATGCCCAGGCGTTTGAAGGTCTGGGCGAAGAGGGTGATCGTCCCGCCGTACAGGGCCTCGGCACTGATGATGTGGCCGCCGGCATGGCAGAGGTTGAGGCAGGCGACGGTGCTGGCGTGCTGGCCGGAGCTGACGCCCAGGGCGCCGATCCCACCGTCGAGCGCGGCCATGCGCTGTTCGAAGGCGTCGGTGGTCGGGTTCATCAGCCGGGTGTAGATGTTGCCGAACTCTTTCAGCGCGAACAGGTCGGCCGCATGCTGCGTGTCGCGGAAGACGTAGCTGGTGGTCTGGTAGATCGGCTGGGCGCGGCTGAGGGTGGCCGGGTCGGGATGCTGGCCGGCGTGGAGGGCGCGCGTGCCCAGGCCGTCCATCACGGGGTCGTTGGCGTCGGTCATGGCAAAAGCTCCGGGTGAGGGTGAACCGATCACGTTATCGTCGCTCGCCCCGCCGGGCAACGGGCAAGCCCCCTGGCGATTGGGCCTTCGTGATTCGTGATTCGCCCGGTATATGCTATCCTGTGCAACTGGTCAGAAACGGGAGCTTCGACCATGCGACCTGAAACCTCCGCGGTGCATACCGGCGTGTACCAGGACCAGACGTTCAACAGTGTCACCACGCCCATCTACCCTTCGAGCACGTTCTACTTCGACCGCATCGGCGTGAACAAGGGCTACGACTACACCCGCTCGGGCAACCCCACCCGCAGCGCGCTGGCGGCCAACCTCGCCGCACTCGAAGGCGGCGTCGACGCGGTCATCACCGCCACCGGCATGGCCGCGGTCACCACCACGCTGTTCCTGCTCAAGGCCGGCGACCACGTCATCGCCGGCAACGACATCTACGGCGGGACGTATCGCCTGTTCAACGAAGTCGCCCCACGCATGGGCCTGTCGTTCACCTTCATCGACATGACCGACCCCCGAAAGGTCGAGTCGGCGATTCGCGACAACACCCGGATGATCTGGATCGAAACGCCGAGCAACCCCCTGCTGAACATCACCGACATCGCCGCGGTGTGCGAGGTGGCCAAGCGTCACGACCTTCTCACCGTGGCCGACAACACGTTCCTGTCGCCGATGTACCAGAAGCCACTCGAACTGGGCTGCGACCTGGTGCTGCATTCGACGACCAAGTACATCAACGGCCACAGCGACGTGGTCGGCGGCGCGGTCGTCGCTTCGACCGACACGCTCGCCGAACGGCTGCGCTACTGCTGCAACGCGATCGGCACGGCGTGCTCGCCGTTCGACGCGTTCCTCGTGTTGCGGGGGATCAAGACGCTGCCCTGCCGCATGGCCGCCCATCAACAGAACGCCACCGCGCTGGCGTCGTTCCTCGAATCCCATCCCGGCGTGAGCAAGGTCTACTACACCGGCCTGGCCACCCACGCGCAGCGCGAGCTGATCGCCCGGCAACAGACCGGCCACGGCGGCATGCTCGCGTTCAACCTCGACCCGGCCCCCTCGCAGGAAGGCATGGACAAATTCTTCGGCGCGTTGGAGATCTTCACGCTGGCCGAGTCGCTGGGCGGAGTCGAGTCGCTGATCGAGCAGCCGTGGACGATGAGTCACGCGTCGATGGGCGAGGCGGGCCTGGCCGCCAGCGGCATCCAAACCCAGACCGTGCGCGTGAGCGTCGGCCTGGAACACCCCGACGACCTGATCGCCGACCTCGAACGAGGCTTCGCGGCGTTGGTGTGAATTCTCGTTAATCCGTTAACTCGTTAATCCGGCACACCGCCATCGGATCGCAAGTCAACGGGTTAACGAATCAACGAGTTAACGAATCAACGAATGAGCGATCTTTTGACCAATCCGTTATGGCGAGCCGAGGACCTGGGCCGGCCGATTCCCGACTCGCCGCACGCGGTGAGCGCAGCGTTGCCGACCTGGCGTGACGTGGTCGGTTACGAGGAAGCCGACCCGCGCGTGATCGACGCGCTGCGGTCGGGCTATCCGCGGTTCGTGTATCACCCGCTGGTACGCCGGCTGGCCGACGAATGCCGCGGCCGGATCGGCAAGACCGCGCCGGCGTGCAACGTCTTCCCCACGCGCGACGCGGCCGAGCGCTGCGCCAATTTCATCCAACGTCATGAAGGCAAGGCGGCCGTGCACGCCACGCCGTACGACGGCGCGTGTGCCGTGACGTTCGACGAGGCGTCGGCCGAACTGGCCCGTTGTTACTGGCAACACACCGGCGAAGGCATCAGCTCGCGCCACGCGGAGAATCTGTTGAACGGCGCGACCCCGCCTTCCGGGGGCAAGACCGCCAGCGACGCCCTGCGCCGGCGCATCGCCGAGGCTTACGATGCCGACGAAGGCGACGTGCTGCTGTTCGGCACGGGCATGGCGGCGATCTTCACCCTCTACCGCGCACTGCGCGAGCTCTGGCCCGATCGGCCGGCGGCGCAGTTCGGGTTCCCTTACGTCGACACGCTCAAGATCCTGCAGAAGTTCGGGCCCAAGCCGCTGTTCTACCCGCGCGGCAATGCCGCCGAACTGGAACAGCTCGCGTCCAGCCTGCCCGTTCACGGCGCGTGCGGCATCTTCACCGAGGTGCCGGGCAACCCCCTGCTTGCCTCGCCGGACCTGATCCGTCTGTCCGCCCTGGCCCGCAGCACCGGCTCGCCGCTGGTCGTGGATGACACCATCGCCACCGCGGTCAACGTCGATTGCCTGAACCTGGCCGACGTGGTGTGCACGTCGCTGACCAAGAACTTCTCCGGCGCCGGCGACGTGGCCGGGGGGGCGATCGTCTTCAACCGGGACAGCCGGTTCAACAACCGGATTCGCCAGCGCGTGGCGGCGATGAAAGCCGACGGCCTGTTCGCCGGGGACGCGGTGCAACTGGAGATCAACAGCCGCGACTTCGCCGAGCGCGTGCGCCGGTGTTCGACGACCGCCAATCGGCTCGCCGAACACCTGGCCGTGCATCCGAAGGTGGCGCAGGTGTTCTATCCCGACCGCACCACCAACGACTGCTACGAACAGGTGCGGCGCATCGGCGGCGGGTACGGGGCGCTGGTGTCGGTCGTGGTGCGCGGCGGGGTCGAGGACGCGGCCCGGTTCTACGACATGCTCCGCGTCAGCAAAGGCCCCAACCTCGGCACCAACTACACCCTCGCCTGCCCGTTCACGCTGCTCGCCCACTACCGCGAACTGCGCTGGGCCGAGTCCTGCGGCGTGTCCCGTCGCCTCGTCCGCCTCAGCGTGGGACTCGAACCGGCCGACGACCTGATTCATCGGCTGGACGAAGCGCTCAGCTATGTGGTGTAGGGTTGAGTTGCAGCCGCCGGCGCAGCGTCGCGGCGAGCCATTCGAGTTCGGCATCGTCGCGCTCGCTGAGCAGGCCGTACTTCCTGCCGCGGGCCGGGTGGATCTGCAGTTCCATGATGTGACGGTTGTTGACCTTCATGCCGCTGGGGCCGACGCGAATGTCGTCGAGTTGGTCGGCGGGCCAGTCGCGCTGCTTCACGCCGAAGGGACCGGCCCGGCTGATCAGGAGCGTCGCGCCGACGACGTCGATGATCGTGCGGCGTCGGCCCATGTTGATCGCCGCCAGCAACGTCCCCATCCCCACCGCCACGAACGGCAGCATGAACAGCCACACGAACCACCGCATCGGCTCGCCGCCGTCGCTCTCCAACACACCCGCCTCGCTTAATCCCATCATGACCAGGAAGAACGCGACAAAGATGTTCCAGGCGATGGCGAACGTGAACAGCCCCTTGCTGCCCTTGCGGAGCCCGGCCGGGGCAAGCGTGATCGTCAACCCGTCGGGCCGATCGTCGACCTCGGCGGTGCTGGCGGCCGGTTGATGGGCGGCCATCCGCTCGTCACGTTCAACGGGGTCGGTCGCCTGCGTGTCGTCGACCACGGCGATGCAATCGTGTTCATCATCGAACAGCTTCGCCGGCCCGCGCGCGCCCAGGCGATCGGCGATGGTCGTGGCCAGGTCGTGCAGCACGGCCGCCGGATACCCCAGCACGGCCATCATCGGTTGGCCCGATTCACACTCGACCTTCACCGCCGCCAGTTGCTTCACGACCCCCGGCAGTTCGCCGGAGGATTCACCCCGGCTCATTTCCCGCACCTGCGACTCAGCTCCCACCACGCGCAACGTCCGCACACGATCCAGCTTTCTCTTCCGGGGGTGAGGCCAGATGCCGCCGCGCTCCCGGGCAATCAGATGCTTGTCCGTCAACTCCACCTCGCACCAGCCCCGGAGGATCAGCAACCCGATGTTGATCGGAAACAGTCCGGCAATGACGAACGGAATCCCGAACGCCGCGAACACCCACCCCACGCCGCCCACGTCATGACTGTCCGTCACGCCCGACGCGCGAAGGATCCACGACACGGCAAACCCGCTGAACATCAACCCGAACCCGATCAACACCAGCCCCACCCAGCGCAACTTGCCCAACGCCCGTCGCGGCAACACATATCGCACCCCCACGCCGGTACGTTCAACCCCGAACTGATCTGCATAAGCGTTCACGGCGCCGATTGTACCGCGATGGCTTGTGATCGCCGGGCACCAGAATGCCCGGCGATTCAAAGGCGCACGTTTTTGCGTTCCGGCGTCAGCAGCCTTCGAGATACTGGCGGCTGAGGATGAGGCCGAGTTTTTCGGTGTCTTCGTTGCCGTTGAAGTTGGCGTCTTCGAGTTCGATCGAAACCTTGCCGGTGTAGCCGGCCTCGGCGAGCATTTCGAACGAGCGGACCCATCGCATGCACCCGTGGCCGGGGATGGTGTATCGCCAGTAGGTGCCGCCGAAGGCGATGCCCGGATCGAACGCGGCCGGCTGCTGGGTGCCGAGGCTGTACTGGCGTTCGCTCATCAACTCGGTGTCCTTGCCGTGGACGTGGTAGACGCGGTCGATGTAATCATCGAGGAACGCCAGCGGGTCGATGCCGAGTCGGATGAGATGCGAGGGGTCGTAGTTGACGCCCATGGCCGGTCCGTCGAGCTTGTCGAACAGCGGGTCGAGGGTTTCGGGCGAGCAGGCCAGCGCCCCGCGGCCGGGGTAGCCCTCGATGGCGATGTGGGCGCCCAGTTCGTCGCAGAGCTTGGCCAGCGGTTCGTAGCCGGCGATCATGTAGTCGAAGTTGTCGGACCGCTTGGCCTCGTGGTCGGCCGGGAGCATGCAGGTGAAGAACACCTTCACGCCCAGGTCGACGCACCGGCGGATGATCTGGTCGTTGGCCTTGACGGCTTCGGCGCGCTGGTCGGCGTCAGCGGTGATCAACGCGCCCGTCTTGGCCAGGTCGGCGGTCCCGACGCCCAGGCCGGCGTCTTGAATGGCTTTGATCGTCTGAACGTCGCCCTTGACGTCGAGGCAATCGAAGCCGTTGTCGCGGGCCCAGGCGATGAGTTGGGCGTCGTCTTTCTGCCAGGCGGCGCCGCCGACGCGACGGAAGCCGATGGGGTAGTTGCCGGTACGGGTAGCGGTCATGATGTCAGCACTCCGGGGGTGGGTACGGCCGGCGATTGTAACGGGCCGGGTTCAGGCCACAACCCCCGGAATGCGTGATGGCCAAGCCGGCTGGCCGGGTGTTGGCAGGGCTGGCCGGATGGCCTAACATGCCCGGCTATGGCTCAGCTACGCGAACTGAAAGGCCGCATCAAGGCCGTCGGCAACATCAAACGCATCACCAAGACGATGCAGATGATCGCCACGGCCAAGTTCCAGGCCTCGTCCAAACGCGCGATCGAGACCAAGCCCTACACCCGCAAGGTCAACGATCTCATGGCCGAGCTGGCCTCGGCCGCCGCGTCGGGACAGGTCGACCATCCCCTGCTTTCGCCGCCGGATCACCCGACCGGGCGCCGGCTGCTGCTGGTCGTGACGAGCAACCGCGGCCTGTGCGGGGCGTACAACGCCAACCTCCTCCGCACGCTCGATCAGCACCTCAAGGCCAACACCGACGTGACTTTCGACGTGCAGGTCGTCGGCAAGAAGGGCCTGGCGTGGTGCCGATTCAACGGCGTGGCCCTCGACCAGGCCCTGACCCGGTTCACCGACGACCCGGATTACGACCAGGTCGACGAACTGGCCAGCGAATACATGGCCCGCTACGAAGCCGGTCGCTACGACGCGGTGAGCGTGCTGTACATGCAGTTTGTCAGCAACTCCCGCCAGGCGCCGACGGTCGAGCAGTTGCTCCCGCTTCAACCGCCGTCGCCGGAGGAAGGCGGGACCGACGAGCAGGCCGGCGCGTTTTACGAGTTTTCGCCCGACCCCCAGACGCTGATGGCGGAGCTGGTGCCGCTGGCGGTGAAGTCGACGCTGTTCCAGGCGTTCAACGACGCGGCGGTGAGCGAACACGTGGCCCGGATGGTCGCGATGAAGAGCGCCACCGACAACGCCGAGCAGATGGGCAAGGACCTGACGCGCACCTTCAACCGCGCCCGCCAGGCCCAGATCACCACCGAACTGACCGAAATCGTCTCCGGGGCCGCGGCGTTAGAGTAAGCGATTGGCAATCGGAAATCGTCTCATGCAAGTTCATGTCGACGGCCAACCCGTGCAGGTCGACGCCGACACGCTCGGCCAGGCTATCGCCGCCGTCCGCGATCACCTCTCGGCCACCGACGCCGGACGCGTCATCGTCGAAGTTCAACTCGACGACCGATCCCTGCCCGATTCGGAACTGACCGAGAAGCACGACCAATCCATCGGCTCGGCGGAGCTGAGCCTGCTCACCGCCAACCCGTACGAACTGGCACGTCAGACGCTGCTCGACGTGGGCGAGGCCCTCGCGGCCGCCAACGACCAACAGCAACAGGCGGCCGACCTGCTCCGGTCCGACCAGCCGCGCGACGCGCTCGATCACGTCCGCACCGCCCTGGGCACCTGGCAACAGGCCCAGCAGGCCGTGCAGCAATCCGCCCAGTTGCTGCACATCGACCTCGACGCGCTTCAAGTCGACGGGCGGCCAATCTCGCAGATCACCGATGAACTGGTCGAACACCTCCGCGCCGTGCGCGAGCAACTGGTCGCCAGTGACTGGGTGGGCCTGGCCGACTCGCTGGCGTACGACCTGGGCGAGGCGACGGGGACGTGGGCGAAGCTGATCGACACGCTGGCCGACCACATCAAAAGCATGAAGCCGATCGGCGGATGAACGACGCGGCCCAACAGATCGACGCCACCATGGAAACCGCCAGCCAGGCGCTGGTGGCCAACCGATACCTTGAATGCGAGCGGCTGTGCATGGCAGCCCTGCAAGCGGCGCGGCGGGCCAACGACTTCGAACGCATCAGCCGCATCCTCCTGCCCCTGCAGGAAGCCCGACGCCAGCGCCGGCAGATCGCCGAGGACGCGGGCACGGTGGTCTTGACCAGCACCCGGAATGAAGTCGGCGACATACTGGAAGCGCATCGAGCGGGTTGCCTGCTGCTGACCGACCCGCCTTACACGCAGGCCGACGGCGATGCTCTGCGCGAAGCGGCGCGCCAGCGCGAATTGTTCGTCGAAGTGCTGGTCATGGATTCGGCGGCATTGACCGGCGCGTTCTGCTGGGCCATGGAACAGGTCGGCGACGCCGCCATCGCCTCGCTGCCCCCGGAAGGTTCGCCCGTCGAACAGGTCGACGCCCTGCTGGGTCAACTCGACCGCATCGGCGACCACGAACTGGCCCACCAGCGGTTGGCCCAGGCGGCACAAGAAGCCGCTTGCCACACAGCAAAACATCAGAAAATCAAAAAAGCAGAACGTTAACCCCATGGTCGCTTGATCGGACTTTTTTGCTGTTCTGTTTTTCCGCGCTCCTGCTGTACCGATGAAAATCCTTGCGCTCAATCCCTACCATGGCGGTTCGCATGCCGCGTTCATCGACGGCTGGCGTCAGCATTCGCGGCATGATTTCGACCTGTACGTCCTCCCCCCGCACCACTGGAAATGGCGGATGCGCCATGCGGCGATCACGCTGGCCAACCAGGTCGCCGACCGTGCCGCGGCCGGGCAGATGTGGGACCTCGTCTGGTGCACCGACATGCTCAACCTCGCCGAGTTCCGTGGCCTGGTCTCCGCAAGTGTGCATCAACTGCCGGCGGTGATCTACTTCCATGAGAACCAGTTGACGTATCCGGTGCAGCATCCGGACGCGCGCGACCTGCACTTTGCGTTGACGAATTTCACCAGCGCCCATGCCGCCGATAGCGTGTGGTTCAACAGCGACTACCACCGGCGTGAATTGATCGAAGCCTTGCGGGGGTTGCTGCGGGCGATGCCGGATCATCAGCCGGTGAAGGCGGTCGATGCGATCGAGCGCAAGGCGACGGTGATGTGGCCGGGGGTTGATGTGAAGGACGATGTGCTAAGCCGCAAGCGGCTTGATGACGAGGTGCCGCACCTGGTGTGGGCGGCCCGGTGGGAGTTCGATAAGAACCCCCGGCTGTTTTTCGAGGCGTTGAAACAACGGGTCGACCGGAACGTCGACTTCCGCGTCAGCGTGATCGGCGAGCAGTTTGATGATCGACCCGCTTGCTTCGACGAGGCGCGCCAGTGGCTGGGCGATCGCGTCGTGCACTGGGGCTGGCAGCCGACGCGCGACGATTATCTTGCGGTGTTGCGGGAAGCGGACATCTTCGTCAGCACGGCCGACCACGAGTTTTTCGGCATCGCCGCGGTCGAAGCCGCCGCCTGCGGATGCACGTGCGTCCTGCCCCGCCGGCTGGCGTATCCGGAGGTCTTCGGCGAGGACCAGGCGGTGTGGTATGAGGCGGATCCGACAGAGGCGTTGGCCGACGTGATCGAACGGACCCGGGGCGGCGCCGCGCTCTGCCCCGGCGAGGGGAAGGCGATGCGTGAGCGGTTTGACTGGTCGGTGCGGGCGGCGGCGATGGACGACGCCATCGACCAACTCGCGAACGACCACACGCCCCATTAACATGTTTACCTGAATGGTCATCCTCAAAGTCACCAACCTGCTCAAGCAGTACGGCGGGCGCACCGTCGTCGATGGCGTTTCGTTCCACGTCCGCCAGGGCGAGATCGTCGGGCTGCTCGGCCGCAACGGCGCGGGCAAGACGACCAGCTTTCGCATGTCCATCGGCATGATCACGCCCGAAGACGGCCAGGTCGTCTTCGAAGGCCACGACGTGACCCGCCTGCCCATGTACAAACGCGCCCGCCTCGGTATGGGCTACCTCTCGCAGGAGCCCAGCGTCTTCCAGCGGCTCACCGTCGAACAGAACCTCATGGCGATCCTCGAAACCCGCCCGCTGTCGCGCGAACAACAGCACGACACCGCCGAACGCCTCATGGAACAGTTCGACCTGGCCAAGCTCCGCACGCAACAGGCCCGCACCCTCTCCGGCGGCGAGCGGCGCAAGCTCGAGATCGCCCGCGCCCTCATCACCGAGCCGTCCCTCGTGCTCCTCGACGAACCGTTCAGCGGCGTCGATCCCGTGGCGGTGGAGGAACTGCAGAGCGAGATCAGGCGACTGCGCGATGCGGAGAACATTGCCGTGCTCGTTACCGACCACAACGTCCACCGCACGCTCGAAGTCTGCGACCGGGCTTACATCATCCACGAAGGCAAGGTTCTCCGCGAAGGCCCGCCCCGGGAACTGATCAACGACGACCTGGTCCGCCAGGTGTACCTGGGCTCCAGCTTCCGCGGCGATGAGTTTGATTGAGAAGGCAGAAGGATGAAGCAAGAAATGTGAAGTTTGAAGTGAAGATGCTTGAGCTCCCGTTGCGTTTGTCTGTTCGGCGCGCGAATGACCCGTTACGCCGGTTCTGAGGAGCGCAGCGACGAAGAGCCGGATCACCCCCATGACCCCCTACCGCGCCATCCTGATCGTCCTCATGCTCGTCGTCGCGATCGCGGCGATCTGGGTGGTCGATCGGCGCGTCATGCAACGGGTGGCCGACGCGTCCGGCCCGGCGGCCCAAGCGACCCCGGACCAAGTCGCGGCCCCCAACGCTTCGCGGTAGAATCTGCACCCATGACCATCGTCCGCTCCATACTGCTGGGCCTCGTCCTGGTTGCCGCGACGGGTTGCGTGGAACGCACGATCACGATCCGCAGCGAGCCGACCGGGGCGCTGGTGTATCTCAACGACGTCGAGGTCGGCCGCACGCCGACGACCGTGCCGTTCACGTTTTACGGCAAGTACGACGTGCGCCTGCTCAAGGACGGCTACCAGACACTGAGCACCTGGCGCAACGCCAACGCCCCGGTGTACGACTGGCCGGGCATCGACCTGTTCACGGAGATGCTGCCCGGTCGGCAGAAGGTCGAGCTGGTGTGGGATTTCACGCTGGAGGAAGCCGGGCCGATCGACCCGGCGATGACCATCGACCGGGGCCGCCAGCTCCGCGCTTTGCTCAAACAGGAAGCCGAAGCGGCGAGCACGGATTAACCGCGATTGCTTTCACCGCAACTGTCGCGCCGGGTCGCCGGCGACGGTCAGATGATCGGGCACGTCACTGGTGACGACGCTGCCGGCGCCGACGACGACGTCGTCGCCGATCGTCACCACGGGCAACACCGCGCTGCCGGCGCCGATGAGCGTGAGCCGACCGATGCGCACGCGGCCGCACAACGTGGCGTTGGGCGCGATGTGCGTGCCCTCCTTCACATGACAGTGATGCTCGACCACGGCCGAGGAGTTGACGATCACGCCGTCGTCGACGGTGGCGCCGGCGTGGACGACGGCGTTGGGGCCGACGAACACGCCCGCGCCGAGCGTGGCCGAGGGGCTGATCCACGCCGCGGGATGCACGACGGTGGCCGAGCCGTGCCCGGCGGCGGTGCATTCGTCCATCTTGCGCAGGCGCGCCGCGTTGTCGCCGATCGCCACGATCAGCGGCAGGTCCCGGGCCTGGTCCGGTTCGAGCACCCGCCAGCGACCGACCAGCGTGCCCGGCTGGGCCCGGTCGTCGAGGAACCCGGCAATGTCATAGCCGCTGAGCAGCGCCGCCTCGGCCACCACCACACCATGGTCGCCGGCGCCGTAGATCACGATCGAACCGCGCGGTGAATCGTTGGACATGATCCGCCATTGTAACCGCCCCGGGCTACAATGGGCACCATGATCCGCATCGGCTGTGTCAGCTTTCTCAACGCGCAACCGCTCATCAACGCCCCCGGAAACCGCGGCGGCCCGACCGGGTTGGAGGTGCGCTACGACGTGCCGAGTCGGTTGCTGGCCGACCTCGAGGCCGGCGAGGTGGACCTGGCGTTGTGCCCGGTGATCGACTACCAGCGCAGCGCCGAGTCGCTGGTGATCGTGCCGGTCGGGGGGATCGGTTGCGACGGGCCGACGATGACGGTGCGGTTGTTCAGCCGCGAGCCGCTGGATCGGATCACCCGCATCGCCGCCGACACCGACAGCCACACGTCGGTCGCGCTGGCGACGATCATCATGCGTGAGCGGTTCGGCAATGACGTCACGATCGACGCCTACGACGCGCGCTCCGACGCCAGCCTTCCGGGGGCGGTGCTGCTGATCGGGGACAAGGTGGTCACCGCCGCGCCGCCGGCCGAGGCGTATCCGCACACGCTGGACCTGGGCGAGGCGTGGCGTGAGTTGACCGGCCTGCCGTTCGTGTTCGCGGTGTGGATGGCGAAGGAAGGCACGGCGCTGGGCGACGCCCCGAGTCGGCTCGCCGCGCAACGTCAGGCCAACGCGTCGCGCATCGACGCCATCGCCGTCGCCCACGCCCCGGCGCGCGACTGGCCGATCGACCTGGCCCGGGAATACCTCGGTCGCCTGCTGCGTTACGAGATCGGCCCGCGCGAACTCGAGGCGATGCAACTGTTCTGGCACAAGGCACACGAAGCGGGACTCATCGCCGCCGAGCGACCGCTGCGCGCGTGTGCCCCGGCTTAAACCATGGCCGACTACCGCTGCCAACCGATTCGCGTGCTCGCCCGGCAACTGGCGTTCAGCCCCGTCGAGGCCCGACGCCATCACATCGAGCGGGCCGAGTCGCTGTACTGGGAGATCGATCCCAACGGCTCGTACCCGATCGAGTACGTGGCCTATCGCATCACCGGCGTACGCGAGGAACCCGACGACCCCGAAGCCGAAAGCGATGCGATCCTCTTCGGCGCCGCGGTGCAGTTCGACCTGTTGCACCTGGTCGAGGACTTAAGCGCCACGCTGGGCGATCCGGTTGAGCATTTTGAATCGCCGCCGTTGACCACCGAACAGGTCGCCGAGCGACTGGGCGTGACGACACGTTCGGTCGCGCGGTATCGATCGCAGGGGCTGTTCGCCCGCAGACTCCGCTGGCCCAACGGGAGGCTGCGCGTGGCGTTCTTGCCGGGGTCGATCGAACGGTTCGTCGCGTCGCGCCCGCACCCGGCCGAGGCGGCCGCCGGGTTCGATCGCATGGATGAACCGACACGTCATGCGATCATCATCCGGGCCCGGCGCATCCGTTCGCGCGCCGCGGTCTCGCCGTTCCGCGTGGCCCAGCACCTGGCGAGCAAATACAGCCGCAGCGTCGAGGCCATCCGCCAGTTGCTCATCCATCACGACCAGCACGACCCTCGCTTCGCCATTTTTCGCGATCGCACGCCGCCCTTGACCGAGAAGCAGCAGCGCCTCATCCACCGCGCCCACCGCCGCGGCATCCGGCCCCGCAAACTGTGCGACCGGTTCGGCAAGAGTCGCGATGCGATCTACCGGGCGATCAACAACTGCCGGGCCCGTGACCTGGCGGCGCGCGACCTGACCTGCGTGACCAGCCCGACGTTCGCGCGCGAGGATGCGGCGGAGGTCATCATCGGCCGGGCGTGGACGCTGCCCGACCCGGCGCGCACGCCGCGTCCGGTGGAGCCGGCCGAGTTTGAACCGGTCGACGCCGAGGCCGAGCAGATGCTGTTCGTAAGGTACAACTACATGAAACATCGCGCCGGGCGCATCATCGCGTCGCTGGACAGATACCGCCCCGCCGCGGCCGAACTCGACGAAGCCGAGGCCTGGGCCGACACCGCCGCCGCGCTCAAGCGTCACCTGGTGCGTCTGTATGAACCGATCGTCGACGCCGTCGCCTCGCGACATCTGGGTACGGCGGCGAAGCGCCAGGGTGAAATGCATCGCCTCCAACAGATCGGCCGCGCGGTCCTCCGTGACGCCATCGACGCGTTCGACCCCGGCCGGGGCACGCGCTTCGCCTCGACATTGACGTGGACGTTGATGCGCCGTTATGCCGGGGGTTCAGAGCGAAACCGTCGGCGGCCGGCGCATCGTCGCTGACTCGATCTCGAAAAACTCTTCACGCTGAAAATTGAACAGGCCGGCCACGATGTTCGACGGCACGCTCTCGATGCGCGTGTTCAGGTCGCGCACGTTGGCGTTGTAAAACCGCCGCGCCGCCTGGATGCGGTCCTCGGTGTTGGCCAGCTCCTGCTGCAGGTGGAGGAAGTTGGCGCTGGCCTTCAGGTCGGGATAGCCCTCGCTGACCACGAACAGTTGCCGCAGCGCGCCGACGAGCAGGTTTTCATCCTGCGCCTGCTGGGCCGGCGTGCCGGTCGAGTCGGCCGCCTGGCACCGGGCTTCGATGACGCGTTCGAGCGTCTGGCGTTCGTGGGCGGCGTAGCCCTTGACGGTTTCGACGAGGTTGGGGATCAGGTCGTAACGCCGCCGCAGTTCCGTGTCGATCCCCGACCACGACTCGCGCACGTGCTGCCGCAGGCGCACCAGCCCGTTGTACGTACCGATCAGCCACAGCAACGGCACGAGCAGCACCGCCCCGACGCAAACCAGTCCCATGATTTCTGCAAGCATGGTTGTCCTCGCGTTTATCACACGCCCTGCAATTGCTGCTGTCGCACATACTCCGGCAGGCGATCGAGCAGGCCGTCGACGACGTAGCACGCCGCGCGCAGGTCTTCGACCTTGAACGTCCTGCCGCGCCACGCGATCACGTGCAGCGGCCCGAACTCGATGCTGAATTGCGGGCTCTGCATCAGAAACTCCATCGCCCGCGCGTGCAGCACGTCGTACGCCCACTTGCGATCCTCCGCCTTGACACAAAACCGTCGGCTGAACTCCGCCGACTCAAAGTCGATGTCGTCGAACCCGAACACCGACCCGATCCTGTCGAAAAGATTTTCCGCACGAATGATCAGCGGCTTGAGCGGGGTCTTCGCCCGCAGGATCACCGCACTGAAATGATGATGGCGCGTCTGGCGATTGCCCTTGGAATCGGTCGAGTGCGTTTCGTAGTGGTAGTCGAACGCGACGAGATGCCGACCGTCCCATTCGCCCTCGATGATGTTGTGAGCGTAGCGATTCGACCCGGTTTTCAGGCAGTCGAAAAACGGGTAGCGCTCTTCGAAATCGTGGTCCTTCGCCGGCCAGTAGCTCAGGCCGTGCTGATGGGCCCAGTGGCCCAAGGCTTCGCGCCGCTTCTTTGCCTGTTGATGGCCGACGATCGCCAGCACGATCACCAGCGCGATGAACCCCACGAAGATAATGGGCATGAAGATCGGCATGCCGTGTAGTTTACCGGGTCGACGGTGGCATGCCTGCGCCGACGTCCGCTTGATTCGCAGGACGGCCAACCGGCAACGTCGGCACGCCGTCAACCATCTTCAGCCCCGGGGCGCGGCCGTACACGCCGCCGGCCTCCGGTGTGGGCAGGTCGGGCTTGCTCCGGTCGGGGGCATCCTCGCAGTACCACCAGTTGCCCCGGAAGGTGAAGGTGTCGGGCTTCGTGTTCGGGCCGACGTTAACAAAGCGATGCAGATCACCCTGCCGCCAGACGACGACATTGTCGATGAACTGCCCGCGCCCGCACGCCATGAACCGATCGAGCGACTTTTCCTGCAGGATGCGGAACACCCAGCGCCCCGGGCGGTAAAACGTGCACCGCTCGACGCGGCAGTCGATGCTCGTCGTAAACGCGATCGGCGCGTTGGACCCGACGAACGTGCAGTCATGGACCATCACCTGGCGGGCTTCGAAATTGTCCGCGGCCTTGAGCGGAGGTCGGAAATACGCATCCCCGGTCGACCCGCCGAGATTGATCGCGCGGCGGCCGGCTCGGTTGAAATGGCACTCGCGGATGATCACATTGTGTGTCCCACCCTTGGCCTGAACGCCGCTGGACGCCGCGGTGTCGGAAAGATGGACGAGCGTGCATCGTTCGATCACGCCGTCGCGGCATCCGACCATATCGATTCCGCTGCCGCCCGAGCCCCACGTCTCGATCCGGCTGTGACGGACGATGAAATCCTTGACGCCGGACAGTTTGATGCCGTCGTGATTGCCGCGCGGGCCGATGTTTCGCACGGTGAGGTGTTCGAGAATCACGTGGTGAGCCGACTGGTCCATGTCGCCGCCGTCGTCGATGTTGATGCCGTTGTCTTGGGCGTCTTCGACAACGAGAAACCGCAACATCAGGTACGCCGGGTCCACCAGATGCAGGCCGGTGTTGCCGCCGCGGATGATCGGCGGATCATCCGGGTCATCGCCCTGAATGGTGACGGGCCGTTCCGCCGTGCCGCGCACGTTGGCCACGTGCATGCCGCCACGATAGTTTCCGGGAGCGATGCGGATCGTGTCGCCGGGGTGGGCGTTGGCGATGGCGTCGCGCAACTGGGCATCGGTTGAGACATGCACGGTCTCCGCCTGCGCCAGGCTGCCGCAAACAAGCATGGTCAATAATACGCAACGCATCGCGTCATTATATACGGCTCTTCGCCCACGGAGGGACTCAGAGCCGGCGTGTTGCTGGCATGACTCCCACGCACAGCCGCTGTGCGCGGAGTCGACTGTCATAACCACGCCGGTTCTGAGTCCCTCCGGGGACGAAGAGCCGGATTCACCCAGCGCCCTTACGCGAAATTCCCCAGGACCATCTCGTCGACGCTCTTGCCGGCCGGGACCATCGGGTACACGTGCTCGTTCTTCTCCACGAGCACTTCGAGCATGGCCGGGCCGTCGTGGGCGAGGAACTCGGCCATGATCTTCGGCAGGTCCGCCTTTTTCGTGCAGCGCCACGCCGCCCCGTGCATCGCCTCGACGTACTTCACGAAGTCCGGGTTGTGCATCTGCGTGTGGCTGTATCGCTCCTGGTAGAACAGGTCCTGCCACTGCTTCACCATGCCCTGGAAATCGTTGTTCAGGATGATCGTCTTGGCCGGGATGTCGTACTGCGCGGCGGTCGTGAACTCGTGGCCGGTCATGCAGAACGAACCATCGCCGTCGATGTTGATCACCGCCTGCGGCTTGCCGCCGCCGTTGCGTTGCGCTTCGTTGACCTTGGCCAGTTGCGCGCCGATGCTCGCCGGCACGCCGTAGCCCATCGTCCCGAGCCCGCCGGACGTGATCCACTGACGCGGATGCTTGAACGTGTAGAACTGGGCCGCCCACATCTGGTGCTGGCCCACGCCCGTCGCGATGATCGCTTCGCCGTCGGTCTGCCGGCAAAGTTCCTCGATCACGTACTGCGGCTTGACGTGGCCCTCACGCTCGTCGTCGTTGTAACCGAACGGATGGTCGCTCTTCCATGTCGTGATCTGCTCGATCCACGCGTTGCGGTCCCTGGCTTCGAGCAGCGGCAACAATGCCTCGAGGTTTTTCCGGGCGTCGCCTTCGATGCCCAGCGTGACGGGCACGGCCTTGTTGATCTGCTCGGGGGCGATGTCAAAGTGAATGATCCCGCCCTCGCCGCGCGCCTCGGCCGCCCGGGCGCCGCGCGCGAATTTCTTGATGTCGCCGGTCACACGATCGTCGAACCGCGCGCCCACCGCGATGACCAGGTCCGCCTGGTCCATCGCCCAGTTGGCGTACGCCGCCCCGTGCATGCCGAGCATGTGCAGCGACAACGGATGCGTCTCGTCGAACGCGCCCAGGCCCTGCAATGTGGTCGTCGTCGGGATCGACGCCTTGATCGCCGCGTCGCGCAACGCCGCGGTCGCCCCCGACAGAATCACGCCCTGGCCCACGTAGAACACCGGCTTTTTCGCCTTGTTGATCATCTCGGCGGCCTGCTCGATCTCGCGGCTCGTGCCCAGTTCACGGATGTGATAACCGGGCAGGTACGGCTCGACCCGCACCGGCTCGTTCAACACCGACGCGGTCATGTCCTTGGGCAGGTCCACCAGCACCGGGCCCGGCCGGCCGGTCGTGGCGATGTGAAACGCCTCGTTGATCCGGCGCGGCAACTCGCGCACGTCCTTGACCAGCACGTTCCACTTGGTGCACGGGCGGGTGATGCCGG
>CAYYPN010000014.1:0-21853 GCA_964473545.1 uncultured Planctomycetaceae bacterium | reverse complement strand
GTTGCGTCGGGCAGGTCGAAGCGGGCGGCGAACGCGCCAGGGGTCGAGGTGCGCAACCACTCGCGATTGCGATGGTCATACACGAGTGCGGCGAGCGGAACGCCTTCGACCTCGCGCACCGGATGCATCGTCACCAGTGGCCACGGCGCGCGCACGGATCGGCCCGGCTCGGTCGGTTTAATGGACAAAGGCACGGTCCACATCGCCGCGCCGTCGCGCAACACGTCCGTTTCTCGCTCCAAACCTTCATCGATCGGTTCGGTCCACGCCACGAGCATCGGCCGCGCCGGCCAGCCGGCTTTGACCATCTTCCGGATGAACGCATTGCGTCGGCGCTGGGCGTCGGACACCATGCCCGACGCGGTGTAGCTGCCCTCGGGCAACACGTCATCGCCGGTCGCCGTCGCCCGCAACCCGTCGCCGGCCGCCTGCCGGTTCAACGCCATCGTCGCCGCGGGCGTGATGAGCACCAGGTCGCTCGGATTCAGACCATCGGGCCAGCGCAGTTCGCCGACCAGTCCTTCGTCCGTCAACTCGAACGCCGCACGCAAGGGGCGGATGAGTTCGGCCGTGGTGTCGAAGTCGACGTACTCGCTGGCGCCGCCGCTGAGTTGAAGCTGCTGCCATTGCCAGTAGTCCAGGTCGGTCCACATGAGTCGGCGAACCGGTCCGGTCCCGGCCAGCCCGCGCGGCCAGGCGAACCCGCCGCGTTTGGACGCCAGTTCGGCCTGCCGTTCAAACGGGGCGAACATCTGCATCGTTCCCCGCACCGTCGCGGCGACCGAGCCGTCTTCGACATGAACCAGTTGCAACAGCGCATTGGTAGGCTCGGCCTTGCCGCGCTGGCCGTAGCCGATCGCGGCGAGAGTCGCCGCGGCGACGACCGCCAACACCACCCCCACCGTACCGACGCGTTCGCTTTTGCCGCCGCGCCGCCACCACAAGCCCAACGCCACGAACACCACCAGGTACACGCCCAGCACCAGGCCGATGCTCTGGCGCGACGCCACGCGATACCCGACGAACGAGCCGGTGAAGTCGTCGGCCATACCCGGCTCGAACACCGCCAGGTCCTGCTGTTCATCCGAGGGATACATCACCCGCCCGAGGGCGTGGGCGACCGCCTCAGCGCGGGGGTCGGTCCACAGGCGCGAGCCGACCGTCGTAATGACAATGCGACCGGCACCGACGCGCCGGGTCAGCAGCACCGGCCAGCCGTCCAGCGACAACAGTATTTCATATCCGGGTGCGTCGATGCGGGCGAAGGGGATCGGCTGTTCCACCACGACCGGGTCATGCCGCATACCTTCGCCCCGCCGTGTCGTGCGACCGGTCAACAGGTTCGCCTCGCCGTCGGCCCCGAGCCCGACATGCATCCGCACGCGCGACAGCTTATCGACCGCGCCCACGCCCCAGTCTTCGCCGAGCAGTCGATCCATGCTGGACAGGTCCACCCGGTCGGCCATGACCCAGACGGTCCCGCCGGCCCGCAGCCAGCGACGCATCGCCCGGCGCTGGGCCGCGTCGAGGCTCAGGTTCGGGTCGGCCACGACCATCACCCGGGCCGGCTCCCAGCCGAGCGTAAACCGCGGCAGCGCCTTCGACCCGCCCATCGGGTAGGTCAGACGCCTGCCCAGACCCGCGACCTCGCGGATCGTGACCACGCCATCGGCCGTCCGCAGATCGTCGGGGCCGGTCACGATCACCGTCGACCACGGCTCGGTGTCGACCATGATCGAACCGGGTTGTTCGCTGTAGCTGACCTCGCGTTCGGCGGCCAGACAGATCGCCCGGCCGTCGGCCGAGAGGACCGGCTTGCCGGTGTCGACGACCTCGCCGAGTCGAGCCGGCCACACCAGCGACCGGGCCGCGTGCGCCGGCAACCAGACCTTGCGGACGAACTGGCGTTGGGCGTCGTCGTTGAACGCCCAGGTGACGCGGAACTCGCCGGCGACGTCGGCATTGTTGCGCACCTGGGCCTTGACCAGCCCCCAACGATCCGCCTGGAACTTACCGAGCCCGCCGGAGACGACGCTGCCGCCGAGTCGCACTTCGTCCTGTGCCGGAAGCTGCGCCTGGGCCGTGGCCGTGAAGCCGACGCACCACGCCGCCGCGGCCGCCGCGATCCCGCACCAAACGTCAAGCCTGATCAAACGCCTCATTGGCCTCGCTTTGGCCTCACTTCACAAGAAGGTGGGTCGCTATGGTACGCCACCGGGGCGTGATGCTCAATACGCGGGGCAACCAATGTCCCGCCGGTTCGTCTGGGCGTTTGCACCGGGCCCGGTGGTGAACCCCCGCATGGCGAACGGGTCTTGCGGCCATGGGGCGCAACGTCGCGCCGCCCGACGATCTATGATGTGTGGCCATGGAATGTGCCTCCCCCGTGCTGGCGGTGGGTCTGGATGAGGCGACGCTGGAGTCGGTGCGCCGCCTCTGCGATGCGCGTGCGGTCGAGTTGCTGATTCATCCGGCGGTTGATTCGATCGACCTCGCCCGTGGCGCCTCGCTCGCACTTTGCGAGATCGAACTGTTCGACGCGCTGCGCGCCGCCTGTCCGACATTGCCGGTGGCGGTGATCGCGTCGGTGGCGGACAGCCGGCAGATGATCGCCGCGATGAAGCGTGGCGCGATCGAGTGCCTGCTCCCGCCGTTTGATGAACAAACCCTTCACACCGTGATCGACCAGGCACGGCAGGCGACCGAACCGCCCGCGGCCGGGCGATCGGCGCGCCGGGCGATGCTGGCCGGCGACGACGACGGGATCATCGGCCAGAGCCCGGCGATGCAGGCGGTATACAAGCAGATCGGGCTGATCGCGCCGCGGGACGTGAATGTGCTGATTACCGGCGAGTCGGGCACCGGCAAGGAGATCATCGCCCGGTCGTTGCATGGTCACAGCGCCCGCCACGACAAGCCGCTGCTGGCGGTCAACTGCGCCGCCATTCCCGAAACGCTGCTGGAGAGCGAGTTGTTCGGCCACGAGCGCGGCGCGTTCACCGGCGCCGATCGTCAGAAAGCGGGCAAGTTCGAGCAGGCCCACGGAGGGACGTTGTTCTTCGACGAGATCGGCGACATGCCGCTGGCCACGCAGGCGAAGCTGCTGCGCGTGCTTCAGGATCAGCGGTTCCAGCGCCTCGGCGGATCGCAGACCATTCAGGCCGACGTGCGCATCATCGCCGCCACACACCAGCCCCTGGAACAACTCATCACCGCCCGCACGTTTCGGCAGGACTTGTACTACCGATTGAAGGTGGCGACGATCCACCTTCCGCCGCTGCGCCAGCGCGAGGTCGACGCGGTGCTGCTGGCCCACTACTTCGTCGAGCGGTTCAACCCGCAGTTGGGCGCGCACATCACCAGCTTCAGCCCGCCGACGGTCAAGGCGCTGCTCGGTTACGACTGGCCGGGCAACGTGCGTGAGTTGGAGAACGTGATCAAGGCGGCGTTGCTCGGGGCGCGGGGTTCGGTGTTCCAGGTGGACCTGCTGCCCGAGTCCATCCGGCGAGGCCGAACCGCCGACGCGCCGACCGGCGACGATCCCGCCGCGGCGGCGCACGACCACCAGGCCCTGGTTGCACTGGTGCGGCGTCACCTAGCCGACCCGCGTGAGGCCGGGCAGGTGCACCGGGCGGTGATGGACCAGTTACAGCGCGTGATGCTCACCGAGGCGCTGAACCACACCGCCGGCCACCAGCAACGGGCCGCGGAACTGCTGGGCATCAGCCGCACCACCCTCCGCCAGCACCTCCGCCGGCTGGGCATCACCCTTCAAGTCTCGGCCAATTCCTGATCGACACGACCAGTTTCCAACCATGCCGGATAGATACTGGCCGACTTTCAAGAAGGTCGTCGACAAGCCCGGCGAGATCGTAAGCTGCTGTCATAAAGATATTTGTGATGACGGTTATGCTCCTGCGATTCGTCTGGCACCGCGGTTGCCTCAGGCGAGGGGTGTCGATTGTTCAACCCTTTTGCCAAGGAGACCGTGATGACGCGCAGCCAGGAACTCAATGCGTTGGAACAGATGATCCTCGACCGGGTGGACGAGGTGAACGTGGGATTGGCCTGCGATGCGGCGGTGATGAGCCCGGCCCAGATCCACGAACTGGCCCAGGCGGCCGAGCGCGTGCTGCAGGGTTCGTATGGCCAGTGCGCCGACTGCGACGAGCCGATCCCGCTGGCCCGGCTCCAGGCCAAACCCCAGGCGATCCGTTGTGTCGCCTGTCAGCGCCGTGCCGAACTGATCCCCACCCACCACCCTTTCGACCTGAGGGTGGCGTCATGAGTCGGCGCTATCCGGTTCGCGGTCCCCCGCCGATCGCCGCCGGCCCGGGGTGACCAGTCGTGTACGATCGGTCAACCGTGATCGCCGGGGCGGTCGAGGTTACCGCGTCTCGTCGGGGTCAGGCGACTCGCTTTCCACCGATTCCACCGGGGCCAGCGCCCGGCGCAAGCCGTCCCATCGACGGGCCAGTCCGCCGACGACCAGCATCAGCACCGCCAGCGCCGCGAACAGGCCCAGCGACCAGCCCCCCGCGGTGGCGACGGCCGGGCTCAGGGCGCGCTCGACTTCGAACCTCACCGTCATCTCGGTGTTGGGCGTGACCTGCAGCGGGCGGTTGAACTGGAGCATGCGACCGCGCAACGGCATGTCGATGACCAGTTGCGTGGTGCGGCCGGCGGCGGCTTCCTGCACCTCGATGATCCGGTTGGTGATCTGTTCGAGGTTGTCGTTGTCATCGCGATCGAGTTGGGCTTCGAGCTGATCGGCGGCCTGCTGGCTGAATTGGTCGCCGACCTGGCTAGCGGCCTGGGCGGTCTGGCCCTGGCCTTCGCCGGCGTTGCGCAGCCGGCCGCGCGACTGCACCAATCCAACCTTGGCCTGCTGGCGGAGCAGGTTGTGCAGGTCGACGCGGATGTCCTCGTTCAAACCCGGATCGCTCAACGAGTAGTTGGCCCCGAGTTCCAGGGCCTGTCTCGCTTCGTACTGCCGGCCTTCGGCCGCGAGCTTCTTGCCGAGTTGTTGCAGTTGCTTGGCACGGCTGTTGTCGACGACGGTGTTGTTGTAGACGTTGCGGTCGTAGGCCTGCAGGTCGTACCGCTGGTAACACGGATCGGCCAGCAGGTCCTCGTCGACCGCGAGCGTGCCGTCGAAGTCGTCGTATTCAAACGACTCGGGCACGTAGAACGTCCACTGCAAATCGCGCAACGGCAGGTCGAACCGCGGGCCTTCGAACGACCGCCGCCCGGTCCATGCGCTCAATGCCTTGGGCTGCACGTAGATCAGGTCGACCTGCACGGGCAGTTCGCCGACCGCGCCCTGGGCCAGGGGCACGAGCAGGACCTGTTTGCCTGCGCTGTCGGTCCGCAGGGACGGGGCCACGGATTTGCCGTTGACCGAGCACGACCACAGGTACGCGCCGTCGGGCAGTTGCGTTTCCAGGTTCCGCTTGGACCCGACGGTCAGTTGCAGTTGCGCGCGATTGATCGACTCGCCGCGCGCGGTGACGACGGTGTTCAACTTAGCCGACAGGACGGTCGCTTCGAGCTGCCTGGCGGCGTCGAGGCGGCGGGCGGTGAGGTCGAGTGTGTCGCCGGCGTCGGTGCTGCGGTAGGCGAAGGCGGCACCGGTGACGTCGGGGGCGCCGGGGAACCCGCTGATCGCCCGGGCATCGGTCGGTTGCAGCGACGGGCCGACCCGTTGCACGGCAAGCTCGACGCGATCGGCCTTGTCGACGACGACGTAGCCGCGCTGTTGATCGACGTCGCGGGCCACGACCGGCTGCAGGGACAGCTCGCCGGCGTCGCGATCGAACTGCGTCTCGTATTGCAGCCGCAGCACGTAAGGCCGGTCGTACCATTTGCCGGTCAGTTCGACGCGCCACGTGCCGTCGTCGAGCTTTTCGCGCCGGGCGATGTTAGCCCCGAGGATCTGCAGGCCGAGCACATTTTCCGGCAACTGGACGTCGAGCACCTTCACGCCGGCGTTTTTAACCCGGTAGACCAGCGTGTGGTTGTGACGCACGAGGCCCTCGGACACGTCGGCGACGTGCAGGAAGTCCACGTTGACCAGCGGCTCGACGACCTCGGTCGCGACGACCAGTCGCCAGTCGGGCCGGAGCAGTTTGTACGCCAGGACGGGCTGGGCGGCGTGGCCGGCGGACAGCGAAACCACCTGGTCCAGTTGCCGTTCGCTGACGCCGTCGCGTTCGACCACGCTCAGCCTGACGCCACGGTCGAAGCTGATGATGATCTGGCCGGTGTGTTTGACCGCATCGGCGAGTTCGATGCGCGGCAGGACAATGCGATCGGGCAGATCCGTCACCGCCTGTGACAAGGCGAGGTTCAAATGCACCGCGCCCAGCGTGCGCTGGCGGAAGTGAACGAGGACGCGCCGCACGTCGCCGTCGACCGATTCATCCCAGTGGCTGACTTGGTCACCGGTGAGGGCGTCGATGTCGTAGGCCGCGGGCATGCGCAGCTCGATGTTGAACAGGCCGGCCTTGGCGATGTCCACCCCGATCGACCCGTTGTAGATCAGCCGATCGTCGGCGACGCCGAACGTGGCCGACTCGGTGGCGCTCAATTCAGGTTGCACTTCGAGCACGGTCAGTTGCACGGTCTGCGCCGGGTCATGCACGCGATAGGCATGGCGGACCGTGGCGGTCTGGCCGGCCGACGCGTCGATCAGCGTCGCGGCGTCGCGGGCAAAGTCGTCGACGTTCATCGTCTGTGGACCCGAGGACACGTTGAGGTAGACCGACGGGGAGGTCACCAGGCCCAACGTGCTGCGCTGGCGTCGGGCTTCGGCGACGCGGAGCGTGCCGATCGCCAAATCGCGCGGCAGGCGGTCGATGGTGATGTGCGTGGTCAGTTGCAGTTCGTACTCGCCGGTCGCGCCCTGGCTGAGGCGGACGTCGAGTTCGTGGGTGGTCGGCTCGTACCGCCAGGCGCCGACGTGCTCGCCGCGCACCGCGGTGACGGTCATGTTCTGCGGCACGTGGACGGTGATGTCGCGCAGCTCGCCCTGGGCGACCTGGAAGTGCAAACGGTGGCGGCCTTCGACACTGCCGGCGTCGAAACGCATCAGGCTCGTCAGTTGCGCGAAGAACGCGGTCTGTTCGCGCTGGTGTTCGCGGGCGCGCGGCTGCCAGGCAAAGCACGCCGCCTCGCCCGGCGCGAAGATCGCCATCGCCGTCACACGTTCGGCCGCATCGGCCTGGTCAAAACGCACCGCGGTCGGCGCATCGATCTCCATCGCTTCGCCCGGCACGTGCAGCGTGACCCGATTACTCAACGCGGTCGGCATGGGCATGGCGAAGCTGCGGCGCTGGGCGGCGTCGGCCTTGGCCAGCGGGGCGAGGAACGTCGCGCGGACCGTGTACCGGCCGCGCCGTTCGACCTTCAGGTAGTGCAGCCCGTCTTCACGCACGATGCTCACGTCGCGCCCCGGCTGGTCGTCGCTGATGAGCACGGCCGACTGTTCGAGCAGGGGGAACTTCGTCTCGCCGGTCGCGCTGACCTGCAGCACCAGGTCGATCGCCATGCTGTCGGGTTCGGCGGTGAGCGTGGCATCGATGTGTTCGACTTGCGATACGTCGGCGCGGCTCTCGGCCTGCGCGGCGGACGCGCCGCCGAACAGGACCATGCCCGCAACCAACGCCGACGCCAGCGCGGGGGCGGGGCCGGTGCGTCGCATGAGCGGGACGAGCACGCCCCAGATGAGATAGACGACCGCGATCGACGCGGGCACGCCCCAGGTCAGCAACTGCCCGAGCGGCGCGGCCAGCGGTTCGAACTGGGCCATGGTGTAACACGCGCCCGCCACCGCCGCGGCCAGGGCCACGGCCCGCACCGCCGTGCGCAGCGCCGATCGTCGGGCCATGCCCATGACCAGCCACACCGCCAGGCACCCGGCCGCGATGGCCGGGACGACGACCGCGCCCCACATCGTGACATGTTCACGCCACGTCGGCACGACCTCGATCGCGACGCCCAGCGGACGGGCGCTGTCGACATTGACCGCCTGAGTGAACTGCGCCGATGCGCTGTGCGGCGGTGAGGACAGGTCGGTCGTTGTCGCCAGCCCCCCCGCTTCGACGGCCACCCACAACACCAGCCCCAGCACACCCAGCGCCGCGGCGTCGGGCAGCCACGCGCGGTGAATCAGCGTGATCGCAATCCACGCCAGCACGATCATCGGCACGGCGAACATGAACGGCTGCGAGGGGACGACCTCGGCGATCGCCCGGCTCCAACTCGCACCGACCCGTTCGAGCACCCACGCCAGATCGAGTCGATCGTTATTCGCCCGCGCCGCCATGCCGCCGGAAGCCCGCACGGACCAGTCGCCCTCAGTGCTGATGCGCCAGTCGGCGAACGTGGCCGGCACCTCGTTGGTCGGCGCGACCAGGGCCAACTCGCCGACCAGCCCGCCAAGCTCGTGTTGCTGGGCGTATTCCAGTTCGAGCGTTGTCGGCTCGTTGGGGTTGACGTTCCGCTCCAGCGGAATCAGCAGCGACCCGGTCTTCTGATCCACCGACGCGGCGACCCACTGCGGATCGAGCTCGTTGCCCCGGCTGTCGACGGGGATGCGGCTGACCCGCCGGAACCGCGCATCCGGCGGCAACTGCACGGCCAGGTATTGCGCCGACGTGTTCTTCACCTTGTAACGGACGCGCGTGATCGACTCGCCCCGGCCGCCGTCGCGCACGTCCAGTTGCGTATCGAGGTCCATGATCTCCACCACCGCCGGCAGCAGTTGCCCGCGATCGTAGAGGTTGATGTTCACATCCAGGCGATGCGGCACATCGACGTACTTGTGGCATTGCAGGATCGGCGCGTGCGCCAGCAGGCGATAGTTGGCCGGCACCTCGTCACGATCGATCTCGATGAGCCCCGCGCCGTTGCCGCCGGCATCGCCCGCCGCGTCAAGCTGGAGGTTGAGCTGGCTGGCGATGATGACGTAGCCGGCCTGGCGTTCGACGCCGCGACACTCGACCGCGCCGACCGCGACCGGGCCGTGCCCTTCGCCGTAGCGCTGGGTGTAGGTCACGGCCAGGTTGTAGTCGCCGATGACCTTGCGGCCGAGCTTGACCGTCCACCGCTCGGGATGGTCGGGGTCCTGTCGCCAGTTGATGATGTCGCCGCCGACGAACTCGACGTTGCCGAGCGCCGGGGGAATGACGAACCGCAACGTGTCGATGGGCGAGCCGGTGATGAAGTAGTTGGCGGCGACCGATCCGTAGACGACGCCCTCACCGATGCTGGACAGGTGTAGCAACTCCACGCGCACCGCCGCGTCCTTCTTGTGCGCGGTCAGGTCCAGCGTCCACCTCGTGTCACGATAGCGATAGGCCAGTTGCGCATCGGCGACGCGCATCGGCACCGACGCGGTGTGCACCGGCTTGAGCGACTGCTCGTCGCTGACCGCGGACTGGTCGATCTTCACGCCCCCGGCGGCGCTGACCAGCAGGTAGCCGCGCTGAGTCTTGGCCCCGACGACGTCGATCGCGCCGAGGGTCTGGACCTGATCCAGCGGGCCGCGCCCAAGCTCCAGGCGCAGCGCGATGAGCGTGTGGCCCAGCACGGGGTCCTTGAACTGCACTTCGATCCGCTTGGTCGCCGTGTCGGCTTCGCCGGGCAGCACGCGGTAATCGCTGACCATCGACCCGGTCACCGCGGCCACGTTGAACCGACCCGGCACGTCCAGCGACAACGTCCGCACCGGCGCGTCCCGCACATCCAGCTCGACCTTCCCGCTCATCACCAGGTCGTCTTCCTTGACCTCCACGACCAGTTGCCCGGCCGCGTCGTAGCTGGGCACGATGTCGTCCAGTGACAGGTCGACCTGGAACGGCATGCCGGTGAAACTGTAGGTGAACGCCTTGCTCCGCGGCAGCGGGCGCGGATGCTCGCGCGTCAGAATCATCCGGGCAAACGCGGCATTGTCGATCTGGCTCAAGCCCGAGGTCTTGTCCACGACCAGCGCGATGGCGCTGTTGGTGCCGACCTGGACCTGGCCCCGCGCCCGCAGGCCATCGAGCGGATCCAGCGCCGGCACGCTCACGTTCGCCGGCAGCGGCGGCAGCACCATCTCCCCCACGACCTGCAGCGCGTAGCGACTGTCCTGCGGGCGGTTGAGCGTGACGTGCAACACGCGCCGGGCGCCTTCGCCTTCGATGGACCAGTCGCGGATGTACTCGCCGCGCACCTGCGTCACGCTCAACGACTCGGGCACGGCGAACCGCAGTTCGCTGAGCTTGCCCTGGGCGATGTCGACGACCATGAGCTGGTCGATCCGCAAGGCCGCGGCACTGACGGTGGCGATGATGTTGGCGTCGATCCCGGCGACGAGCTTGGCGTCGAGGGCCTGCACCTGGGGCTTGAACTGCACTTCGAAGGGCTTGCCCGGGCCGAGCACGGCGGTGACGCGTTTGGCCTGGCCTTCGACGTGGCTCTCGACCCGCATCGCATCGGGGAAGCGCACCTCCAGGTCGACCCGGTCGCAGGCGACGGCCAGTTCACGGACCTGGCTGGAGGGAAGTTCAAAGCTTGCGGCGCGCCACTCGTCGTCCTTGAGGCGGCTGGGCCGCGCGGCGAAGCGGGCCTCGACATGCTGCACGCCCCGGTCCTCGAACTTCAGGTAATACGTCTTCGTTGCCGCGTCGTAGCGGAGCTGGGTGTCGTCGGCGGGGCTGAGCCATTCGTCGAGCACGACGTCGCCGCGGATGAGTTCGATCTCGTGGCCGCGCCGATTCACGTCGGCGTCGAAGCTGAGGTTGAACGTGATGTTGGCGCCGTCGATCCGGCCGGTCACCGCGAGGCGATCGATCGCGACGTCGGGCTGGTCCGGATCGGACCCCCACCAGGCGTGGGCGGAGCCGGCAACGAGGAGCATCACACAGGTCACGGGCAACAGGTAACGCAGGTACGCGGTGGGCATGACGTGATCCCTTGGAGGGTTACGGAGCCGGGGGCAGGTCCGGCACGGTGCGAATCAGTTCCGCCAACTCGGCGATGTGCCGATCCAGCGGCAGGGCGCGGCTGACGCGGTCCATGACGCGGCTGACGTCGGCGAAACGGGTCTGTCGGGCGTGCGGGCTGTTGCGCAGCAGCTCGGCGAACTGTGCCGCCGACGCCGCGAGGTAGAACCTGGGGTTCGACTCGACCGAACGGTCATCGATCACGTCGTTGCCGATCAGGCGGCTGATCTCTTCGACCTGATCGGTGTCGACATCGCGGTAGCGGACGTAGACCGTGCCGAGTGGCGTCATATCGTTTGTGACGCGCATCGAGCCGACAAGTTCCAACTCGTACAGCGCGGTAGCCGACTGGCCCGACCCGACCTCGCCGGCATCGACGGTGTCGTCGCGGAACTGTTCGTCGGCGATGTCGCGGTTCTCGTAACCGATCAGGCGGTAGCGCCGCACGCGGGCGGGGTTGAAGTCGACCTGGATTTTGGCGTCTTTGGCGATGGTCTGGAGCGTCGCGGCCAGGCGTTCGACGAAGGCCCGCTCGGCCGCGTCCGGGGTGTCGATGAACAGGTAATTGCCGTCGCCATTGTTGGCCAGGCGTTCGAGCAGGGCGTCGTTGAATCCGCCCATGCCGAACCCGGCGACGGTCAAGGTGACGCCCTGCTCGCGGTAGGCGGCGACCTTCTTCAGGATCGAGTCGGCGTCGGTCTGCCCGATGTTGGCCACGCCGTCCGAGCAGAGGATCACACGGTTGATCCGGCCGCTGACGAAGTGCCGACCGGCCAGCTCGTACCCGCGATGCAGGCCTTCGAGCATATTGGTCGAGCCGGACGGTTGAATGGCGTCGATGGTCTGGATGATGTTCGGCAGGTTGTCGGGCCCGGCGGAGGCGGCTTCCAGGTGCGTCCGCGCCCCGGCGCCGAAGGTGATGATCGACACGCGGTCGCGCTGGTCGAGCTGGTGAGCCAGACGTTTCAAGGCATGCTTGACCAGGCCCAGCCGATCGTCGCGGGCCATGGAACCCGAAGCGTCGATGACGAAGACCAGGTGCGCCGGCTTGCGCCCCTCGCGGCCGAGCACCTTGCCCTTCACCCCGACCTTGAGCATGACCGTATCACTTGCGGGGGAGGCGAAGGGCGAAGGGGCGGCTTCGGCGTGGATGGCGAAGGTCCGCTCGTCCTGCCGGTTGTAGTTGTAGTCGAAGGCGTTGACGAACTCTTCCATCCGCACCGCGCCCGGCGGCGGACGGTAGCCTGCGCGGATGTAGCGGCGGCAGAGGTTGTAGGAAGCGTCGTCGGTGTCGATGCCGAACGTGGAGTAATGGTCACGCTCGGTCAGCGTCCAGGGATTGACCGGGAACGCGCGGAAGGTCGAGGCGGCGGGCAGTTGCTCCGACTCGCCCCCGAACCGAACGATCGACCCGCTGCTGATCGCGTCGACCATCTGCGGCGATTCCAGTTGGGCGCCTGCTTCTTCGCCTTCCTCATCCGGCTGCACGACGATGGCGACGTCGCGTTTGCCGGCTCGTTCGATGGCGCCGCCGACCACTTCGGTTTGACCGATCCGTTCACGAATGCGTTGCTCGGCCTCGGTCGGCGTCAGGCCCGACAGATCCATCACACCCTCCGCCCCCGGAAGGGGGACGTTGGCCCGGCCGTCGCGGCCCAGTTGCACCATCCACGCCTGCTCATCCTGAGGTTGATCGGCGTCGAACACGGCCACGCCCAACCGATCGCCGGGCTTGAGCGGCTGCTCGACCGGCGGCTCGTCGTAGGCTTCGACGGCCTCGGCCATCTCGGCCATGGCCATCTCCTGTTGCGGCACCACGCGTTTGTACAGGTCGATGCGCTTGTCCATGCGGGCCAACTCGCGCCCGAGTTGCTCGGCCTGACCCTTCTCCCACCGGCGCCGGCCGGCCGACTCCTGCCGGTCGATCTGCTTGAGTTGCTCGGCTTGGGCAAGGAGCTCCTCACCGGCGGCTTGTCGGCGAGAGGCTTCGGGCAACTCGCTTTGTGCCTGTTCGATCAGGTCACGCGCTTCCCGGGTATCGCCGCGCTCCAGGGCACGCCTGGCATCGTGCACGTAGCCCATCGGATCGGAATAAGCGACACGTTCGGCATCAAGCTGCTCCATCGCCGCGGCCTGCATCGCCACCTGCGGCAGAGGCTCGGGTTCGGGCGGGGCTTCGGCTTGGCCGGCGACACCGCCGCCCACACCGCGAAACTTCACGCCGACGTCCATGCCGTCCCGGTAACCCGCCGCGCTGTTGATCGAGCGGGTCGCGGGTTGGGCCGCAGGCCTCGGGCCGGAGACGACCCGGGGTTGGGGCTGGCGTGATGAGGGGCCGGACATCTCCGCGGCATGGTCGTCTTTGGCGACGCCGAAGTATGATTTCGCCTCGGCCAAACGCTTGTTGCGTGCGAGCGGGTCGCCCGTCCCCGCCTCGGTCGGCGGCGGCGCCGGTGAGGCCGGCGGCTCGCTCGACATCGGATAGGACGGCGGCAACTCATCCCGCTTGCCGAGTTCAATCTTGGTTTCTTCCTGCCGGTGCTCGGCGTCGGCTGGCCAACCGTTATCCAGCGCCACCTCGCCGCCGCCGGAACGGTTGGCCGGCGTCCGGGCGCGGTGGAGACTGGGCGTGAGCATCATCGTCACCAGGACCAGGCCGATCACCACGCACGCCGCGGCGGCGAGGATGCGGGCGGTGCGGAACGACCAGAGCACCGCGCCCCATTCCCGTCGATGCCAGTCACCCGGCGCGGGCAAGGCATGCAGCTTCGCCATCCGCGAAGGGCTGAGCTTCGGTTCATCGTCGGCCTGCTCCCGGGCTGCGCCCTGTTCCAGCAGGTCGACGGTCGCCCGGAGGTCGGCCAGTTCGACCTGCAACGTGCGATCCGCTTCGATACACGCGAGCAGGTCGGCCTTCGTCGACGCGTCGAGTTCGTCGAAGACCAGTGCGGCCAACAGGTTTCGGGCTTGGTCACGGTTCATGGTCAGCTCTACCGATTGCGACGCTCATCGCCGCCCGGTTTTGTAAATGTCAGATCGCGCGGCGCTCCTTCAGCCTGCCCGCCAACTCGCCCAGGGCCTTGGTCAGCCGGTAGTGCACGTTGGCCAGGGGCATGTCCATCACGTCGGCGATCTCCCGCAGGGTCAGGCCCTGCATCACCTTCAGCCGCACGATCTGCTGCTGCTGGCCCGGAAGGTGATCGAGTTCATCGAGGGCAGCCTGTACATGGTCACGCTCGGCGGCGACGTCGGCCGGGTCCGCGGCGTCGGCACGATCGGCCTCGCGGCGCGTGCGCAGGTCGGCGACCGGTTGCTGATGCTCGGCGCGGCGTTTGCGTTTGCGGCGCAGGTCCATCGCGCGGTTGTGCGCCACGCGATACAACCACGCCGACCCGTTGGCGACCGACGCCTTGCCGTCGGCGTGAAGCTGACGATGCAGCTTGAGGAAGGCGTCCTGCACGACATCCTCGGCATCGTCGGCGGAGTTGAGCAGGCGTCGGACGTAGCGCAGCAGCGGCGTCTGGTGCTCGGCCAGCAGGCGGGCGAACGCGTCATCCGACCTCGGATGCGATGTCGCCACGGACTCGGTTAGCACCGTCGATGGACTCATGTGCGTACTGCGGTTCGGTTGCTCTGCGGGTGTAGACGCCGCTGGTGCCGGTGATTTGGACAGATCATGCAAAATATCCGACGCGGCGCGGGGCGAAAGGTTCCCGCATGCGCGGCGGATGCGGATAGAGCGGCCCCGGCGGCAATGCTATCATCGTTGGCCATGGCTTGGGAATCCCGTATCGCCAACCCCGTGCGCCGGCGGTGGGTCGTCGCCGGCCTGATGGTCGGGTTGCTGGCCGGCACGACGCTGGTCGCGGCGTGGATGACCCGCGCCCGCCAGCCCCGCTACGACCCCGGCCGACCCAACGCCCGCTTCGGCGAGTTCGCCCTGACCCTGCCGGCCGGCTGGTCCCGACGCCATCGACCGCCCGACGCCAACGGCCAACTGCAGGCGCGACTGACCGACGGCTCGCGCCTGCTGGATGTGCGCATCATCCAACCGGACAACCTGACCACGCCCGACGTGATGATCCGCGACGTCGCCGGGCGGTTGTGTCCGGCCACGTCGTTCTACGCCGACATGATCCGCGGGACGCGCGGCCCGCTGACGGCGCGGCTGGTCGTGGGCAACAGCATCGGCGCCCGCGACGGCCAGCCCGTCCTCGGCAAGGACCTGGTTGCCGCGGCGACGGTCGACGGCCAACGCTACCTCGTGCTGCACCTGTCGGGACTCGGCCGCATCCAACGGGACGATGTGCGATTGCTGGAACGTCTGGTGATGACCGCGATGGATCGGCGCTACGATGTGCTCGAGGGTCAGGATGCGACGGTGCATGACCTGCGCCTGTCGGCGCCGGCGGATGCGACGGTGTTCGTCGCGGCCGACGGCGGCGCGGCCGCCGGCCTGTGGCTGGCGTCGGGCGAGGCCGATGCGTTTTACCGCGTGGAAGTGCGAGCGATGACGCTGGACCAGTTGCGTCGACACTGGCGGCAATACGGCGTGAGCGAGGCCGATCGCGCCGAGCTGATACCGCTGCTGGCCGCGACGCTGGAGGCGACGTATTACAGCGCGACCGGTCGCAAGGCCGATCGCAACCGCATCGAGCGTGGCCAGGTCGCCGGGCGCACCGTCTTACGCCTGGGCCTGGCCAACACCCGCCAGCACCACGGCCACCACGAGCGGTGGGCGGTCGCCCTGGCGGCGGATCGGTTACTGTTGATGGATCTGGTCAGCGATCGGCGGTCGCTGACGCGCATGGGCGCTGCGGCGCGGCACATCGTCGAGCACGCCACGGTGAACCCGAGCCGGACCGCCGACAAGGAGATGCGATCATGACACACCCGACGCCCCGCCGTGCGATGTTCACGCTGGTTGTCGTGCTGGCCACCCTGTTCGCCGGGCAATCGGCGCTGGGTCAGCGACTGGCCGAGGAGCGCTGGAGCGAGAAGCGTTACGGCATCAGCCTGCGTCCGCCGCTGGGGGCGAAGCTGCTGGAGCAGACGGGCGACGATTACCTGCTGCGCATCCTCGACCCTGCGGGGTTGTACCAGATCACCATCGCCGCGCGCCAGAGCCGCTCGCCGCTCACGCTCGAGGAGGTCGCCAGGGCGGCGCAGATGCAGATCGTCGACGCGCATCCGGCGACCGAGTTGATCGAGCACAAGAAGGACATGAACATCGGCGCGTTGCCGGCGCAGCGCATGTACTTCGGCGTGCCGCAACCCCAGGGCAGCGATGCGCTGTTCGGGCAGCTCGTCGCCAGGGTGAACGATCGGTTATTCATCGTGCTGGAAGTGCGCGGCAGCATCGACGATCAACCCCAGCTCCGCCGCGTATTCGAGGCGGTCGGCAACACGCTGCAGGTCGAGGATCAACAGGCTTTGGCCGAGCAGCGCCGCAAGGCGATCGAAGCCGGTCGGCAGTGGGCGGCAAGCCTCACGCCCGAGCGACTCCGGGAGGCGATGCACGAGCCGCGCTACTTCCGCCTGCTCGAGGACGGCCGCGACGTCGGCTACCTGCGCGTCGACTGCGAAGCCGGCCAGTTCAGCCAGCAGGACGGCGTGTCCATCGTCGTCCAGACCCACATCGAGACCGGCAACGCCAAGGTCGACTCCAAGGCTGAATACTTCCGCCCGTTCGACGCGATCGTCGGCGAAGCCTGGAGCATTCGCACCACCGTCCGCCGGCCCGGCCCCAACGCCCAAGCCCAGACCGCGGTCGAGACCGGCGCCGGCACCAGCGAAGGCATCGACATCCACGTCGACGGCACCGCGGGCGTGCAGAGTTCGCATCACACCTTCCCCCGCCCGCCGCAGGGCTACCTCCCGCAGGTCGACGCCCGACTGTTGCCCCGGCTCCTGCCCCACGACGCGGTCGGCGAGTACGGCTTCTACTGGTACAACCCCGCGACCCGCAAGGTCATCTTCCGCATCGACCGCCTCACGCCCACCGTCGACGGGTTCGTCATCTCCAGTCGCCTCGGCGCCAACGCCGACCCGCTCCGCGCCAGTTACGACGCCCAGGGCAACCTCCTCGAAAAAGACCTCGGCTCCGGCCGCACACTCAAACGCTCCAACCTCGAAAGCCTCAAGACCCTGTGGCAGTTGCGGTGATACGCGAACAACCATGAGCCAAGAGGCACGTTCAGCCCGGATGACGTCGCGCCATGTCCGGATGGGGGTGGGGGGTCCGGCGCGCGGCGGATGTAACCTCGCACGTACGCGAGGATTGCATCATGTCAGGCCCATGTCGGTCCCGTGTCAGGTCTGACATGGCGAAAGTTTTTATTTTCACGACTAACCGCGCTGTCGGCGGAGGTTACAGCGATATGGGCGTCGAACACTGGCCAATCGGCGCGCGCAGGCGCGGCTTAAAGCCCACGCATGGCCATGCGTGGGCATTGCGTGGGCCATGCGTGGGTTTTCGAGGCCTCGGTTGCTAACTTCCGGGGGTTGGGCCATGATCGGGGGTTATGGCCAACATTACCTATGACGGGCAGTCTTTGATCGTTGACGGGCGGCGGATCTGGGTGGTCAGTGGCGCGATCCATTACCCCCGCGTGCCGCGCGCGTTGTGGCGCGATCGGATCCGGGCGGCCAAACAGGCGGGCCTGAACTGCATCGAGACGTACGTGTTCTGGAACGTGCACGAGCCGCAGGCCGGTCGCTTCCGGTTCGACGGCGATGACGACCTGCGGGCGTTTGTCCAGACGATCGCCGAGGAGGGGATGTACTGCATCCTGCGTCCCGGGCCTTACGTCTGTGCCGAGTGGGAATTCGGGGGCTTTCCCGCGTGGCTGCTGGATGAGGCGAACCCGAAGCTGCGCGAGGGCGATCCGCGGTTCCTCCAGGCCTGCGGGCGGTACCTCGAAGCGGTCATGCAACAGATCGCCGATCTTCAGATCACCACTGCCGAGGGTGGGCCGATCATTCTGATCCAGGTCGAAAACGAGTGGATGTGCTCCAACGAGGAGCAGGCCGAGCTGTACCACGATCAACTGGTGCGTTACCTGCGTGAGACGGGCGCGAAGGTGCCGCTGATCAACTGCAACGGCCTGTGGCAGCCGGTGTCGAACACGATCGACTGCTGGAACGGCTGGGGTCACCTGCTTCAGCACCTGCGTCAGTTGCGGCATGTGCAGGGCGACGCGCCGCGGATCGTGACCGAGCTGTGGCCGGGCTGGTTCGACGCCTGGGGCCGGGAGCATCACGCCGAGAAGACGCCGGCGCAGATGCTGGCGACGCTGGCGGAGGTGTCGGCGGCGGGGGCGCAGTTCAACCTGTACATGTTCCACGGCGGGACGAACTTCGCCTTCTGGGGCGGTCAGAACAACGACGCGCCGCACGCGTTCAACACGACCAGCTACGACTACGACGCGCCGCTGACCGAAGCCGGCGGGCGCGGGCCCAAGTACGCCGCGCTCAAACGCCTCGCCCCGTTCCTCAGCACCTTCGACCAGCTCATGGCCAACCTCGAACCGGGCGATCACCCGGCGATCGCCGAGCGCGGCGCCGGACAGATCAGCGTGATCCAGCAGAGCGGGTCGATGGGCGACGTGGTTTTCCTCACGCGCGACGAGCCTTGCCGCCCGACGACGGTGAACGTGGTCAGCCCGCTGGGTCAGACCGTGCCGGTACACCTGGGTCACGACGCCGCGGCGTGGGTGGTCTTCGACGCCAAGCTCGACGGCCGGGCCGTGCTCGACGCGACGAACCTGAGGCCGTGGGCGTGGGTCGACGGGCGCATGCTCGTGCTGTACGGACCGGCTTCGACCGACGCGCTGGTCAGCATCGACGGCGCGGTCCTCGTCGACACCGTGCCCGGGGGCGCAAAGCCCCACGTCCACCAGCACCAGGACCTCACCGTCGTCATCTGCTCGGACAAGCAGATCGACCAGGCGTATGTACACGACGACGGGCGGCTGTTCGTCGGCATCGACGGGTTCGACGGCGAGGGCGAGCCGCGCCACGGCAGCGGCGCGTCGTGCGTGATCGTGCAACCGGACGGCCGGGTGCAGCGTCCGCGCTTCGGCGCCAAGCCGCGCAAGCCGACCCCGCCGCGCCTGACCGGCTGGCAATACGCCGACGTCGATGCGTTCGTCGATGGCAGCGCCCCGCGGTACGCGGCGATCGACGGGCCGCGGTCCCTGCGGGCCTGCGGCGCCGACTACGGCTACGGCTGGTATCGCCTGCGCCTCAACCGATCCAAGGCCGGCCGCGTCAATCTTTACGCCCCCGAGTCGGCCGATCGCCTGGCCGTGTATCGCCAGGGCAAGCTGGAAAAGGTGATGGGCGTCGGGCCCGGCGCCGACGACACGCCGCAGGCCATGAACCTGCCCAAGGGCCAGACCGAACTGGTCATCCTGGCCGACAACCTCGGGCGCTACAAGCATGCGTTCGGCCCCGACGCGCGCAAGGGTCTGTTCGGGCACGTCGGCCATGCGACGACGATGCGCATGAACAAGCCCCGGCGACGCGTCGCGCCGTTGCCCGATGCGTTCACGTTGCACGGGTTCATCCACTCGGCCCGGCGCGGTGAGCGGTCGCTGCGGCCTCACTTCGACTTCGAGTTCACGCACCGCCGCAAGAGCCCGCTCGTGCTTGTCGGCGAAGGCGAGCGGCCGCGCGCGATCGTGCTGGTCAATGACACGCCCGTCGCCGTCGACCAGGCGTGGGGCCTGACGCACCGGTTCGTCCTGCGGCCCGGCGAAGAACTCAAACAGGGCAAGAACGTGCTGACGATCGTGCCGTTCCATGATGTCGACGACCGCTACGATCCGACCAAAGCGTACCGCATGTACGAGCAGGCGGAACTGCTGACCGACAAGGCCGACTGGGCCTACGCCCGCTGGCAGGTGCCGGACGAACCGCGGTTCGACGCGATGCCCAGGAGCACGACCGGCCGGCCGGGCTGGTTCCGCACGACGTTCACGTTGAGCGCGATTCCCGAGGCCGTCTGGCTGCACGTCGCCGGCATGAGCAAGGGGCAGATCTACCTTAACGGCCACAACGTCGGCCGCTACTGGGTGGCCACCGCCACGGGCCAGAAGGTCCCGCCGCAGTGCGAGTACTACCTGCCCGAGCCGTGGTTGAACCTCGATGAGCCGAACGAACTGATGCTCTTCGACGAACACGGCAAGCGCCCGGACAAGTGCAGGCTGGTGTTCAACGCGATGGGGCCGTACGGGAAGTAACATGACGCGGCATTCAATAGCCGCGTCGCTACGCGACGCTGGCGCGCGGTTACACCCGCGGCTGCTGCATGCTCAAACAATGCAATGCGCCTAACCCCACGACCAGCCACTCGGCCCGGATCGGTTCGATGCGCCGATCGGGCAACGCCTTCGCCAGCGCGTCGCACGCCGCGTCATCCGTCGGTTGCCCGAACACCGGCACGAGTACCGCTTCATTGACCATCAAAAAGTTGGCGTAACTCGCCGGGCATGGCTGGCGACCGCCACCGGCGAAGTGGTCGGCGGGATAGTCGTACGCGATCGGCCCCGGGGCGGGCAGTTCGACCAACTCGAACCCGTTGCCGTCGACGTCGCGCGATTCCCGCAACGTCCGCCAGTTGCGATCCATCGCTTCATGATCCGCGTGGCCTTGCGGGGCCCGCACCGCGGCGATCATTCCGGGGGCGATGAAGCGCGCCACGTCATCGACGTGGCCGTCCGTGTCGTCGCCGGCAATCCCGCCGGGCAACCAGACGATGCGCTCGACCGCCAGCGTGTCACGCAACACCGCCTCGACCCCGGCGCGATCGAGCGCCCGGTTGCGGCCGGCGTTGACCAGGCACGCCTCGGTCGTCAGCAGCACCCCGCGCCCGTTGACATCGATCGACCCGCCTTCCAATACGAAATCGTGCCGCCACAGCGGAATGTCGAGCATCGCCGCGATGCGCCGCGGAATCACGTCGTCGGCGGCGTAGCTCTCGTCGTACTTGCCGCCCCACCCGTTGAACGCGAAATCGTGACACGCCAGTTCGCCATTCGGCCCGACCATGAACACCGGCCCGTAATCGCGGATCCACGAATCGTTGGTCGGCATGGCGTGACGCTTGTTCACCAGCTCGACGTGCGCGTAGCGCGCCGCCTGGGTCATGAAGTGATCGTACTGTTCACGCGCCCGCTCGAAACAGCCCGGCCAGGTGCTCGGGTTATGCGGGTAGGTCAGCCATACCGCTACGACCGGCTCGAACTCGCCGGGCAGACGATAGCCGGACTCGCGCGCGCTGCGGTCGAGTTGGCGAACGCCGGGGATGTTCACGGGGCCGGCCATTATGATCGATCAACCAGTCGCTTCGTGATCGGCTGGTAGGCGTCGATGCGGCGGTCGCGCAGGAAGGGCCAGCCCTGCCGCCAGGCGTCGATCATCGCGCCGTCGAGTTCGACAACCAGCGCCGCCGGCTCGTCGGCCGGGGCCTCGGCGATGATCTGACCCGATGGATCGGCCACGAACGACCGGCCCCAGAACACCAGCTCGTCCTCACGCCCGAAGCGGTTGATCGCCGCGACGTACACGCCGTTGGCGATGGCGTGGCTGCGCTGGATGGTCTGCCAGGCTTCGAACTGTCGCTTGCGGTTGTCGGGCGTCTCGCCGCCGCCGCCTGCCACCGGATCGTGCCAGCCGATCGCCGTGGGATACAGCAGCAGCCGCGCCCCGTGCAGCGCCGTCAGCCGCGCCGCCTCCGGAAACCACTGGTCCCAGCACACGAGCATGCCGATCGGCCAGTCCTCGACATCCTGCGCGCCGAACCCCAGGTCGCCGGGCGTGAAGTAGTACTTCTCATAAAACCGCGGATCGTCGGGAATGTG
>CAYYPN010000013.1:0-22494 GCA_964473545.1 uncultured Planctomycetaceae bacterium | reverse complement strand
AGCAGGAGCGCCGCTTCCAGGCCCACAACGCCCACCCGACCAAGCGGTAGAAGTTGAGCCCGATGGAGGTCGAATCGCGGGCCAAGTGGGTCGAGTACAGCCGTGCGAAGGACCAGATGTTCGCCCATACCGACATCAAGCAGGCGCCGTGGTGGGTCGTGCATGCCGACGACAAGAAGCGGGCGCGGCTCAACTGCATCCACCACCTGCTCAGCCAGATCGACTACGAGGACCTGTCGCCGGGCCCGATCGACCTGCCGCCGCGTCCGGAGGAGAAGGCGTACGTCAGGCCGCCGATCGAGGACCAGAACTTCGTGCCGCAGGTTTATTGAGGGTACGGGGTTCAGTTCAGTGAAGGCGATGAGGCAAGCCCTGACGGAGGTTGTGGGGTGGGGGGGTAAGTTCTGCCCCTGAGCATGTGCAATTGACACCTTATCAGGACCCAAGTAGATTGCTTTGGTCGCCGACGTTGGTGCATCGCAACTGACGCATCGGCGGGTGGTTGCAGGATGCCGATGGTCGGGCGAACCGACCGTCGCATTCAAGGCCGGCCACCACGATCGGTTCGCTGTGGCCAGGGCCGCCCCGGCCCGCAGATGGAGGCCCCCATGTCAGGCATGCGCATTTGGCTCACCGCCGCTTCGGCTATCGTCATCGCTTGTATTTGCTCCACCGCCGGCGCCCAGGACTTCGGCGAGATCAACATGGGCGGCGAGGGGATGATCGAGCCCACCCCCCCGACCACCATCGCCGAGTGGAATCGGCAGATCGAGCAGGTCGAGTCCGGCCAGCCGACCGACCCGATGGGCATGCTCGTGGCCATGACCATCGAGTCCTACCGGCAGGCTCACCCGACCCTGTCGTCCAACCTGCGCGCCGCGATCAGTTCCGGCAGCGAACTCAACAACGAACAGGTCAACCAGATCGCCAACGCCATCGGGCGGGCGATGGCGCAGAAGATGGCCGCCGAGTTGGGCGTGTCCGCCGACCAGTTGACCGCCGAACAGGAACCCATCGAACCCGGCAGTGAAGACGAGCAATCGCTCAAGGCGTTCGTGGCGGCCATGGCCCCGCGCATGGGCGACATGGGCTCGGCCCCCGGCCCCGCGCCCACCGATGCCGCCTCGGCCATGCCCAGTTCCACCCGCCCCGAGGTCAAGGACCAGGCCACCGAGTACTGGAAGGACTTCATTCACTACTCACGACTGGCTCGACTTGACCTGGCCGCGGCCAATGGCCAGAGCTTCATCGACGCCCCGGTCGATCCGGAGACCGTGCTGGCGATCGTCGAAGACAGCCCCTACGCCCGCAACTACGAAAAAGACCTGGTCCGCATGCAGAACATGGATTCGGAACAGGCCGAGCAAACCAACATCGCCCGGATCGCCGCGGCCGCGGAGCAGAAGATCGATCAGTCGCTGATTGCGGTGGTGCGGAACCCCGTTCGGATTCGCCAGGAGATTCGCAAGCTCGACGATGGTCTGCGGGCGCGTATGAATGCGACGCGCCGCCTGCAGATCGCCGGGGAGTACGCCACGCCTTACATGCTGGAAGTCCTCTCCGGCGCCGGCGCCGAGGACGAGAAGCTGCGGCCGTACGTCGTTGAGGCGATGGTCGAGATCGGTCGGCCGGTTGTGGTGCCCGCCGCCGAAGCGATGAAAGCCATGGGCCCGGTGGCGCGGCAGGACGTGGCCCGTGTGCTGCGGCGCATCGGGTACCCCGTCGCCCTGCCTTATCTCAAGGCGCTGGCCGAATCCGAGCAGACCGACGACGACACCCGCGCGGCGTTGCTCGAAGCGTTCGACGACATCGCCCGCAACCGTGGGATCAACCGCGAACTCAGTGCCGCCAGCCTGTTCTACATGCTGGCCGAGGATTACTACGCGGGACGTGAGTCGCTGATTCTCGCCCCGGCCGATGTGTACAACGTGATGTGGTACGTCGACGATTCCGGTCGCCTGAGCTATCGGCGTGTGCCGACGGTGGTGTACGGGGACGTGATGGCGATGCAGGCGGCGCGGCGGGCGCTCAAGCATGAGCCGTCGATGAGCAGTGCGATGAGCCTGTGGGTCGCGGCCAACTTCCGCCGTGAGAACAACCTGCCCGAAGGCATGACCGACCCGAGCTACGGGCCGGACATGCGCAGCCCGCACTTCTACGCGGTGCTGGCCGGTCCGGCACACATCACGCCGGCCATGGGACGGGCGCTGGACGATCGCGACCCGGCGCTGACGCGTGATCTGATCAAGGCATTGGAGGCGACGGCCGGTTCGATGAGCCTGGCCGATCACGCCGACGCGGTGGTCGCGGCCCTGACCGCGCCGGATCGGCGCGTGCGTTACGAGATGGCGATGGCCGTCGCGAAGGCCGACCCCAATACGCTGTTTGACGGCGCCGGCCGTGTCGTGCCCGTGCTGTCCGAAGCGGTCCGCCAGGGCGAGCGACAGGTTGCGGTCGTGCTGGCCGGCAACCAGGACCAGGTCAATCTGCTGGCGTCGAGCGTGCGGGACGCCGGCGACTTCGAAGTGCTGATGGCCCGGACGATGGACGAGGTGGCCGCGGCGGTCGCGGACGTGCCCGGCGTGGACCTGATCGTCGGTCAGGTCGATGTCAACGGTGCTTCGCAACTCATCACCGCCCGCCGCAACAACTACAAGCTGCTGGGCGCGCCGATGGTCGTCGTTTCCGCAGCCGGCCAGACCACCGAACTCAACCGCATGTTCGCCAACGACAACGCGGTCGTCGTGGTGCGCGGCGGTGAGGACCAGGATGAAATCGACGCGGCGATCGATCAGGCCCTGGCCGTGATGGACCGCGGTCAGATCACGCCCGACGAAGCCACGAACTACGCCACCGCGGCGCTGGATATGCTCCACGACCTGTCGGTGGATGGGTCGACGGCGTTCGATGTTTCGCTGGCCCAGTCGGCGATGATCGGGGCGCTCGACGATCCGCGTGACGAAGTGGCCGGCCGTGCCGCCAAGGTCCTGGCGACGCTGGACAACACCGAAGCTCAGCAGGCGATCGCCGCCACGGCGCTCGACGATGGTCGACCGACCAGCCTCCGCGTGGTCATGCTCGACGAACTGGCCCGCAGCGCCCGCAACTACGGCAACCAGCTCGATGCCCGCCAGACCGGCGCCCTGCTCGACCTGGTCAGCAGCGCCTCGGGCGACCTGGCCGACGCCGCCGCCCGTGCCCACGGGGCGCTGGACCTGCCGACGTCGCACGGCATTGAACTGATCCTCGAGTAACGCGACAGCTTACCCCTCAACCACAACGCAAGGCGCGGTCTGCTTCAGGCCGCGCCTTGTTCATTTCATGCCGGTCGTGCCGGTGGTAACGATTACGCCGGCCATGCCGGCTGGCGACGGGGGGGTATGTGGCGAAAACGGGCGGAATTCGTTTGCGTCACGTGTGGTTATATCGTGATTTGGGTTCGTGCTGTTTGAACGTCAGGCGATGATGATGACTGGTCGATTAGCAAACACGAACAAAGGTGTCGCCGGGGACCCACGAATCGCCGCATTGTTTGCGCCTTCGGTTAAGTCGTGTGTGATGCCGGTCGATCAATGCACAGTCCTGAGCCTCACGATGCGGGCGCATGCCGCGGTACGACCCGGTCGTGAGGGCAGGCAGGTGTTTCGTGCATACGTAAGTGCAGCGAATCGGTGATTGGAATCGTGACCCAACAGCAGCATCCTCTTTCATGATGGAGGTCCGTACGATGAGTTCCAGCAAACGTGGTGGTTTCACCCTGGTCGAAATCCTGATTGTGGTGGTGATCCTCGGCATCCTCGCCGCGATCGTCATCCCCCAGTTCACCAACGCCAGCGAATCGGCGAAGGTCAGCTCCCTGATCAGCCAGCTCCAGACCATTCGGAGCCAGCTCGAGCTGTTCCAGGTTCAGCACAACGGCAAGTATCCGGTGCTGGACGGCGCGGATCCCTGGAAGGTGATGACCGTCAATTCCATTGCGACGGTGTACACCTCCAGCACGGCTGACGGCAACGGCGACTACGGTCCCTACCTCCAGGCGCCCCCGGTCAACCCCTTCACCGGCACCGCGACCGTCGGTACGGGGACGACCACGGCCTGGCAGTACTCCAACGGCACGATCAAGGCCAACGTCCCCCTCTCCTCGGGCGACGCTTCGAGCCTGGGTCTGGATACGACCAACGACGTCAACGCGACCGGCAGCTAAATCCGCGCCGCCCGCAACCTGAGCCAACTTTGGATCGCCCGGGCCTGACCGCCCGGGCGATTCTTCCCAGAACGCGCACTTCCGGGCAACGGCAGGATGAGGACCGGGACGGTCCGCTCGGCCGGCCCCGCGGCGGTGGAACACGCCTTTCTTCACGCAGGCCGGGTGCAAATGGCAAGGATGACTGGGCATGATCCACGCATCGGATATGCATGGCCTCGGCCGGACCAGGTTACGCCCCGGGTTCACACTCGTGGAAATCCTCATCGTGGTCGCCATCCTCGGCATCCTCGGCGCATTGGTCCTTCCCCAGTTTTCTAACGCCGCCCGCACCAGCCGCGAAAGCGTCCTCCGCGAAGACCTGCGGTTCATGCGATCCCAGATCCAGGTCTACCAGGCCCAGCACAACGGCGTCGCCCCCGGCTATCCCAACGGCGACACCTCGCAGACGCCGACCGCCCAGGCCTTCATCGACCAGATGACCAGGTTCACCAGCGAGACCGGCGCGGTGTCCGACACGATGGACGCAACGCACAACCGAGGGCCTTACCTGCGCCGCATGCCGGAAAATCCGATCAACAGCCTCGCCACCGTCCAGATCGTCACCGGCGCTTTCCCGGAGGCGGCCGACGACAGCCACGGTTGGATCTACCAGCCCTCGACGCTGCGTTTCGCCGGCGATGCGATCGGCACCAACGGAGACGGCGCGGAGTATTTCACCTACTGATTGCCCATGCCATGACCTCGACTCCAACGCGACAGTCTGACCGACCGTTCGCCCGAGGCTGCCGGGCATGTCACGGGTTCACGCTGCCCGAGGTCCTGATCGCGTCGACGATCCTGGCCATGACGGTCGGGGCTTTGGTCTATCCGTTCAGCCTCGCCTACGAACATCAGCAGCGCGACGCCGCCCAGACCACCGCCGCGGCGCTGGCCGGGCAGATGATCGAACGACTGGTCAGCCTGCCCTACGACGACGTGGTGGCGATGAACGGCCGCGTCGAAACGGGTTCCCAGATCACCGACGTCGGCGACCAGCCCATCGGTGATGCGAGCCTGGCCGGCTTCGAACTCGCCGTCGCCGCCAACGAGGTCAAGATCCCCGTGGGCGATGAGACTCCCGAAGAAGCGGCGACGTTCTGCGTGGCCGAAGTGGTGGTGACGCACGACCTGATTGAACCGGTGACGGTGGGGCGGTTGTTCGCCGCGCCGTCCGAGTGAGTGCTGTCTTCCGAGTGACCTGCGATGATACGAACGACCCGCCCAACCCGAGGCCTGACACTGGTTGAGATGAGCTTTGCGCTGTCGGTGCTCGGCGTGATGGCGCTGGTCATCGCCTCCATGACGGTCGCCGCCGGCAACGCGTGGGAGACCCGCCAGGCGTTCCGTGAGCAGACGACCAGCGCGCGAATCATCGCCGATCGGATCAACCACTGGGTGCGCCAGGCCGAACGCGTCGTCGCCGCGCACACGGTCGACGGCCGAACGCACCTGGTGATCTGGACCGACGACGATCATTTCGTCAACGAGGTCAACCTCTCCGAACTCAAGGTCATCACGCACGATTCGGCGGCCCGGACGTTGACGTTGTACGCCGCGGACCTGACCGATGCCCAGAAAGGCGGATCGGCCAACGTCGGCTTCACGCCCGTATTGGTCGGGGCTTCGGGCTTCGGCGCATCCTTCGCCGAGCGCAATGACGTCGAGGCGTATCCCCTGGCCTCATCGGTCACGGCGTTTGACGTGACGCTCGAAGGAGGCGACGCGGATTTCACCCTGGCCTACCTCGAAGTGAAAATCGCCGGCACCGCGGGCGTGGCCGACCAGGTCGTCGCCACCGCGGCCAGCGTGCGCGCCCCGGACACGGGCGTGGATTTCAGCGGCGGTGGGCAGAGCCTCGACGCCGCGGATACCGGGGATGACTCGTCCGACGGCGCATCGCCCAGCGACGACACGGATGAAACCTCCGATCAAGGTGAAGACGAGGACGAAGACGAGGCCGAGGACAAAAACAAGGGCAAGAACAAGGGTAAAGGCAAGGAAAAGAGCAAGGGCAAAGGTAAAGCGAAAGGACGAGGATGGTGAACTCACCCGCGGATCCACGGCGCGCGGGGATGGCCATGATCATGGTCATGGGCGCGGTGGCGGTGGTGTTCGCCATCGGCATGTCGCTGCTGGCCGGCCTGCCCGCGACCGCACGGGCCTCGAACAACGTCATCGACCGCGATGCGGCGGTCTACCTCGCCGAGTCCGGCCTCGTCGAAGCACTCCACCGCCTGAACAACCCACCGGAAGGCCAGAGCATCTGGTCCGGCGTGACCGGCCGATCCCTCGCCGGTCTCAACGGCACGTATGACGTGGCCATCGTCGACCTCGGCGACAACACCTACCGCGTCGACGCCACCGGCCACGCCCCGGGCCGCTCCGGCGTCCATGTCAGCCGCACCGTCAGCATGACCGTCGCGATCGAAGAGTCGGTCGCCGGCATGACCACCACCCAGAGCGCGGTCTTCAGCGGCGGCGCGATCCCCCCCGGCGCCCACATCAAGGGCGACGTTCATATCAACGGCCACGCCATCAACCTAGGCACCATCGAAGGCGTGCTCAGCGCCACCGGCTTCGTCCTCACCAGCCCCTGGAACGTCGAAGGCAAGGAACAGGGCGCCGACCCGGTCGACCTGCCGGAGATCAAACTCGACGATTACACCAACTACGCCTATGGCGGCGGCTCCTACGGCGCCCAGGTCTACGCCACCGATGATCTGGACGACCTGCCGGACACCCTCGACGCATCCGGCTCGGGCAATCCGCTGGGCGTGATCGTGATCGACGGTGACCTGACCCTCGACGACGACCTCAAAATTCAAAACAGCATCCTCGTCGTCCGCGGCGACCTGGACCTCAACGGCCACGAGCTCAAAGTCCAGGGCAATTCGAGCGTGGACCACATCACCCTGATCGTTGAAGACGACCTGCGCTTCTCCGGCAACCGCCCGCAACTCGAAGTGAAGAACGGCCCGGTTTACGTCGGCGATGAAATCCGGTCCGAACCCTTCACCAGCAACGCCAAGCTCGAGGCGGAACAGGGCGTATTCGCCGTTCAGGGGTTGCCCCTGTTTTTCAGCGGCAGCGTGGAGATCGATTATCCGGACGTCCGTGAAAACGGTTCGGCCAGCTTTTCCTTCTTTGGTTCCGGTGCCGGAGGCGGGGGCGGCGGAAGTCGCACCGTGACGGTCCTGAACTACACCCAGTAACTGACCGATGGATTGGTAGACGTGTCGTGACTGGAGAGACGCCCATGACCAACATCCGATATCTCAACGTGATCCTGACGGTGCTGACGGTGGTGCTGGGGTTGCAGTTGTGGACGACCTGGACCACGGGTCCGCAACTGACCCCGCAGGCTTACGCCCAGGGCATCCCCGACGAAGGCGCGCAGCGCCAGCAGATCATCGACCAGCTCAAGCTGTTGAACGTGAAGGTCCAAGCCGTCAACGCCACCCTCACCTCGGGCAAGGTGCGTGTGCTGATCGCCAACGCGCCGGACAACGCGGACCAGAACGGCGAGGAATGAGCCTCGCCGCTGTGGAGTGCCGCTCATAATGACCGATCGACGCAGCCATCTGAATAAGCCGGCCAGGCCGTCGGCGTTCACGCTCATCGAATTGATGATCGTGATTTCGATCATGGCGCTGACGATGTTGCTGGTCGTGCCGCATATCGCCAGCTCGGCCAGCTTCGAGGTCCAGGGCGCCGCCCGCGCCGTGGTCAGCGACCTGCTTTACGCCCAGAGCGAGGCCCTCGCCAACCAGGCGCCGCGAAAAGTCATCTTCGACGTACCAAACAACCGCTACCGACTGACCGATGACAGTGATGTCACGCTGCCCGCGGCCTGGCTGGGGGGCAGCTACGTCGTGGCGTTCGGTGATGGCTCGGAGTTCGACAAGGTCACGCTCGAGTCGGCCCAGTTCGGCGGCCAGAGCACGGTCATGTTCGATGAACTGGGCGCGCCGGCCAGCGGCGGCACCGTCGATGTGGTCGCCGGCAACCATCGCTACCGCGTGACCGTCACCGCTTTTACCGGACGCGTGAGCGTCGAGGAAGTGACCGGAGAGTAAACGTGTTGGACACACTCATGAACACCGGCCGCGCACCGATCGCGGTGGATCTGGGGGCCACGAGCATCAAGATGTTGCAGCTCCAGGGCCGCGGCTCACAGCTGTCGGTGGGAGCCAGTGGCTTGTTCATCCTGCCGCAGAACCTCCCCACCGAAGGTCCCGAGCGACGCGCCGTCCTCGTTGATGGCATCCAACGTCTGCTCGCATCCGCGCCATTCAACGGCAAGCAGTGCGTCAGTTGCCTTTCCGACGGCGTGCTTCAATACAAAAACGTGCGCATGCCCTCCATGCCCACCGACGAACTGGCCCAGGCCGTGCGCTGGGAAGCGCAGGATCGGTTCCAGCTTGCCGAACAGGATCGCGTCGAGTTCCTCGAAGCCGGCAACGTTCGTGAAGGGGAGGAGATGCGTGAGGAAGTCATTCTCATGGCCGCCGGTGACGAGGCGCTGCGGGAGCACCTGGAGGTGCTGACCCAGGCCGGGCTCAAGCCTGCGGCGATCGAGCCGGCGCCGGTGGCGTTGGCGCGGTGCTTTGGACGGTTCGTGCGACGTGACAGCGACCAGACCCTTGCTCGCGTTATCGTCGACATCGGCGGGTCCGGCACGAAGGTGCTCATCCTCCGCGGGCGGACGGTGGCGTTTTACAAGCCCATCGACATCGGCGGTCGCCACTTTGACGAAGCGGTGGCCAGCCACCTGGAATTGCCGCTGGATGAAGCGGCCGACCTTCGCCGCAAGCTCAGCGCCCGAACCGACAGCGAGGATCAGTCCGATTCGCAATTGATCGGCGCGACGCGCCGCGAGAACGTGCACCGGGCGATTCATGAATCGGTCCGGCCGGTCATGAATGAACTGGCCTCCGAGATCGGGCTGTGCCTGCGGTACTACTCGGTGACGTTCCGCGGGTCACGCCCCGGGCGCATCGAACTGGTCGGCGGCGAGTCGTCGCATCCGCAACTGGCCCAGTCGATCAGCGAACAGTTGCAGCTTGAAGTCATGCCCGCGCAGCCGCTCGAGGGCATTGACCTGTCCGGCGAGCACGTGACCATCGAACGCCGCGAAACCCAGGGCTTGTGGGCCGCGGCTCTGGGTATGGCGATGCGGCCGATGTCCGTGGCCACCCGAAAGCGAGGCGCCGCATGAATACCCCCGGACCTTACGATCAGGTGAACTTCCTGCCGGACTGGTATGTCCAGCACGAGCGCCGTCGCATCCAGAGCCATCGCTTGATCACCGTGTTGGCCATGCTCATGCTCGTGGCGGCGACGCTCGTGGGCCTGACCTACAAGCAACGCAATCAACTGCAAAACTACCACGCGGCCCTGCAGCAGCAGATCGCCGCGGCCGAAGGCCAGTTGACCGAAGTCTCCAAACTCCAGAACGCCCGCACGGAACTGGTGCGGCAGGTCAAGACCTATCGACGCCTGGCCCGACCGCTGAATGTCAGCCAGGTCAACGAGGCGATTACCGCGCTGGCGCCGGAATCGGTATACCTGACCCAGTTGAGGCTCGGCACCGCCAATCGCCAGAAACGCGTCGCCGTGCCGGGCCAGGTCGACGCCAACGGCAAACCGGTGTATGTCGACGAGTCCTACGGCCTGTACCAGATCGTCATCCAGGGCGTGGCGCCGTCGGATGTCCAGATCGCCAACTTTGTCGGGCAACTGGCCGGCAGCGGCTTGTTCCGGGATGTGCAGATGGCCCACTCCCGCGCGGGCAAGATCGACAACGCGATCACCCGCGAGTTCCGCATTCACATGAACGTCCCGCTCGACCGCAAGTACGAGTTTGTCGCCGTTGCGGAGGAGGTGGGCGATGTTCGCTAATCGACTGCACCTGAAAATCGGGTTGATCGTCTTCGTCGTCATCGTGCTGGGCGGCGTGGGGCTTTGGCTGCCGGCGTGGCTCAACATCAAGGATATGCACGGCCAGATCGCCAAGGCCGAGGAGCAACTCGGCATCGCCCGCGGACGCACCGACGGCCTGGCCCAACTGGCCCGCGAAGTCGAGCAACTCCGCTCACAGGTCGCCACCAACAACCGGATCATCCCCGCTCAGGCCGAACTGGCCAACGTGCTGCGCCAGTTGAGCGTGCAGTTGGACGAGCACGGCTTGACCGGCAAGGGCATGAGCACCGGCGAAGCCAGGCCGGTCGCCGATTGCCAGGGCTTGCCCGTGTCGTTGACCGTCACCGGCCGGGGCCAGGACGTGCTGAAGTTTGTCCAGAGTGTCGAAAGCCTGCCGCGCATGATCCAGGTCGAATCATTGGCCATGGGCACCGGCAAAGACCAGGACGGTCGTGTCGAGGCGGACCTGGAGCTGACGACGTTTTTCTCATCGAGCGAGCAGGGAGGGCATTAAGAGATGAACTGGGCGAAGATCAGGCGGCAGTTGCTGGCCGACAAGCGCAAAGTGGCGCTGATGATGTCGTTGTTGGCCGTGGCGATGCTGCTATGGGGTCGATTGCTGTTGAAGGATGTGCCGCGCAGCGCGGTGGCCGATCCGGATGAAAACGCCTCGGCGTCCACGCAGCCGGATACGAATTCGGCCGCGCCGACCGATAACGTCCGGCTTGAGGTGGTGCAGGTGCGTGGTTTAGCGCCGGTGGAGCGGGAGCTGTTCGCGTTCGATACCCAGGCCTATCCGCGCATCGCCAAGCCGCAGGCAAAGCTCGATGTCGACCCCAAGTCAGGTGTTCATCCGACCGATGAAATGATGCAGCAGCAAGCCGAACGCATGGCCGTGTATGCGGCCGCCCGTGGGCTGACGCTGCAGAGCACGCTCCTTGGCACGCGCAATCGCGCGATGATCAACGGCGTGCTGCTCGAACCCGGCGACACGATTCTCGGGTTCGAGCTCAAATCCGTCGGCGACCGCCAGGTAGTCCTGGCCCGCGACGGTGTGCAAGTGACGCTGGAGATGTGAGAGGCGCTCGCCATGGCGGCTTACCCCGAAGCCGGCGAGACGCACCACACGCACGGCAGGTGAGAACAGGCACGAGGTTTAGGAGCCGCTCTATGTTCCCGCGAACCATCCCCTTGGCGATGCTGGGTCTGCTCATGGCCGCAGGGTCCGTTTGTAACGGACAGGCGAATGAGACCGACCCGGCCGGTCAGTCCGATCCGGCAATCAAGGCCGTCGAAGTCAGCGACTTCGATACGGTCAGCCTCAACGTCCAGGACGCCGACCTGGCCCAGGTGCTGCAACTGCTCAGCATCCAGGGCCGGCGCAACATCGTCCCCAGCCCCGCGGTCAGCGGCAAGGTCACCGCCAACCTCTACGACGTGACCTTCGACGAGGCGCTCAGCGCGATCCTCCAGCAGAACGGCGCCGACTACGTCGAGAAAGACAAGTTCATCTATGTCTACACGCAGGATGAGCTGCGCAAGATTCAACAGTCCAACCGCCAGGTCGAGCACCAGGTCTTCCGCCTGAACTACATCACCGCCGCCGATGCCTCGACGTTTGTCACGCCGCTGCTCAGCACGGCCGGCGCGATCTCGATCAGCGGCGAAGTGTCGCCGGGCTTCCAGCCCACGATGTCGGACAACGGAGCCAACAGCTACGCCCACGCCGACACGATGGTCATCCGCGACTACAAGGAAAACATCGAGGCCATCCGCGGGGTCATCAAGCAGATCGATGTCCGCCCGCGCCAGGTCCTCGTGGAAGCGACGATCCTCAAGGCCGACGTCACCGATGAAACCGCGTTCGGCGTGGACTTTTCGATTCTCACCAACATCGCCGTCGACGCGTTTGCCGATCCCCTGAGCAGCGTGACCGAACTGATCAAGGGCGACGTTCAGCCCAGCCATCAGGTCGGCGCGGTGACCAGTTCGGTGGGCAATGTCAGCGACGGTGAAGGCGGTTTGCGCGTCGGCGTGGTGACCAACAACGTCGCCGCGTTCATCCGCGCCCTCGACGCGGTCACGGACACGACCATTGTCGCCAATCCCAAAGTCCTGACGTTGAACCGTCAGAAGGCTGATGTGCTGGTGGGTGAGAAGATCGGTTATCTGTCCACGACCGCGACCGCCACGGCGACGACCCAGACCGTTGAGTTCCTCGACACCGGCACGCAGTTGACCCTGCGGCCGTTCGTCTCGGACGACGGTATGGTTCGCCTGGAGCTCAAACCGCAGATTTCGTCGTTCCGCATTCGTGACGTAGTGCCGGGCACCGAGACCGCCGCGGTCACGATTCCGGACGAGATCACGCAGGAGTTGACCACCAACGTGATGGTCCGAGATGGCCAGACGATTGTGCTGGGCGGTCTGTTCAAGGAAAAGACGACCATCACGCGTCGCCAGATTCCGATGCTGGGCGACATCCCGATCGCCGGCGCCGCCTTCAAGGGCCACGACGACGAGGTCGAGCGCAGCGAGGTGATCTTCCTGATCACGCCGCACATCGTGAAGGACGAAGCCCTGTATGCCGCGGGTCAGTCGACCGCCGACGCGGTGGAGATGGTTCGCATCGGCGCTCGTGAAGGTCTGCTGCCGTGGAGTCGCACGAAGATGAGCGCGGCCCACCTGCGCGATGCATTGGAGGCCATTGAAGAAGACGACGCCGACACCGCCCTTTGGGAAGTGGACATGGCGTTGTTCCTCGATCCGAAGATGACCGAGGCGCTGCGTCTGCGTGAGAAGCTGACCGGCGGCCGCGCGTACTGGCCCGGCAGCAGCCTGCTGGATGACGCGGTGGACCTGATGATCGAGCGAACCACCGGCGAACGTCAGTGGCGGGCCCGGCCGATGAAACCCGGTCCCCGCCCGGCGCAACCGATGTCCGACATCGAACCCGACGTGGGCGCGGCTGACGAGGTGACGCCGATCGCGGAGCAAGCCCAGGCCCCGGTCGGCCAGGCTCCGGTTGAAGTCGTCGAGGTCGAACCCGAACCGGTCGAGACCACGTCGGAAACAGATGAGCCGACGATCGAGGTCGTCGAAGCCGAACCGGCGGTCGAAGAGGTCACTCCAATCGAAGCCGAAGCGGCGGAAGAAGCCATCGAGGCTGAAGGCGACGATACGGACTGGGGCGCCAGCCAGCCGTTGACGCAGCATCAACCTGAGCCTGAAACGGAAGCGGAAAACGTCGAGGCGATCGTGGAGGTTGAACCGCAGGCCGACGGGGCGGAGGGGCGGATCGATAATCAGCAGGCCTCGGTCGAAACCGAGACGACCGAGCCCGGCAAGCAGGGCCTGTGGCCCAGCGTGTTGACCGACGCGATCGAGAAGCACTTCGGCGAGCAGCCGTACCCGGTCGATGCCGATTCGACCACGCGGGTTGAGCCGCAGTCGCCCGACGAGCCTTACTAAGACTTGGAGAACGCAACGATGAAGTACATGACGCACAAGCTGGTGCTCGGGGCGGTGGGGAGTGTCCTGGTGATGTTGGCCGCCGGCTGCGGAACGCCGTCCCACAAGGAAGCGCGCAACCAGGCGATGGATCGCTGGACCAGCGCGCGGGCGGGCATCGTCTACGGCCTGGCGGTTCAGCAGTTCGAATCCGGCGACCTGGCAAAAGCCCAGCGCACCGCCAACCAGGCCCTTTCCATCAAGCCCGACAATGCGCGGTTCAACGTCCTGGCGGCGCGCATCGCCATGGAGTCCGGCGAACTCGAGCGAGCCTATCGTCACCTCGAAATCGCCGTGGCCAATGACGAAGCCAGTGGCGATGCCCATTACCTGACCGGCGTGCTCATGCAACGCTGGCAACGCTACGAACAAGCTCTGTCGTCTTATGAACTGGCGTTCAAGGTCGAGCCGGACAACATCGCACCGCTGCTGGCCGCGGCGGAGATGCTGGTCAAACTCGATCGAGCGGAGCAAGCGGTCGCCCGCCTGGAAGAAAAGGCGGTCTACTTCGAACACAACGCCGACCTGCGCCTGGCGCTGGGTCGCATCCTGCTCAAACAGCGTGAGTACGACCGGGCGATGGATTACTTCAACCAAGCCCATCTGCTGGCCCCGGACGATCCGATGGTGCTCGAGCAGTTGGCGTTGGCCGAGTACGCCGCGAAGCGACCGGCCGAGGCGATCCATCACCTGACGCGTCTGATGGAGGATTCCGATCGCGCCGCGCGGCGCGACCTGCGCATGGTGCTGGCCGACTGCTACCAGTCGACGGGCCGAGCGGACAAGTCCCGCGCGATCCTCATGGAACTGACCCGGGAAGACAACAGCGATGTGAACGCCTGGATCAAGCTGGGCCAGTCCGCGTGGATAGCCGGCGACATCGCCCGGCTGCGTCAGGCGGCCGAACGGACGTTGAGTCTGGCGCCGGATCGTTACGAAGGCCACCTGCTGTATGGACTGGCGGCGCGTGAATCGGGTCGGGTGGATGAAGCGTTGGCCAGCTTTGATCGTGCGGCGAGCCTGTCTCCGGACAGCGCGCTGCCGCACCTGATGGCGGGGATGACCTGGCAGGCCCAGGGCGAGCGCCGCGCCGCGGCTGACGCCTATTCCCGCGCCATGCAAGCCGACCCGGCCGACCATCGCGCCCGCCAACTGCTCGCGGCCATGGTCTCGTCAGACACATCGCCGTAATTCACCGTCGCCAACCGGCGACCGCAGGGAGGTACAGGCACGTGGGCGTGGGTAAGGTCATGAGTCTGGTGCTGTTTGTCGGCGCCCTGGCGAGCATCGCGGTGTTGCTGCTCGGTCAGAGCTGGGGGCTGTGGGCGGCCGGCTCGCACAGTCTGTGGCCGGGGCTGATCGCCGCGGCGATCATCGCCTCTGCCGCCGCCGCCGCCTTCTGGCTCGGAATGGGCTCGGTGATGGACGCCGACCTCGCCCGCCTGCGTCGATTCATCGAAGCCTCCAGCCAGTCGGAACTCAGTGAAGCCTCCTGCCGGCCGCGCTGGTGGATGCGTGGTGTCGCCGATGCGGTCAACCGCACCCTCAACCGCCAACGCCAGCAGATCGATCAGCTCACCGCGCAGAAGCGCGAGCTGGAGATTCAATGCCGCGTCGTGGAAGCCGAACGTCAGCATGCCGAGGGCATCCTTCACACACTCAGTGATGCGGTACTCGTGACCGACGCATTCAACGAAGTGGCGCTGGCGAACGATGCGGCCGCGGAGGCTCTGCGTTTTGACCTGGAACAGACGCCGCATCAGCCGATCGACCGCGTGGTCAACGATGCCACCCTGGTCAAGCTGATCAAGGACACCCGTGAAAGCGGGAACCTGGTCAATCGGCGTCACGTGGAGCACGTCCTGGCGGAAAACGGTCGCAGCCGCGTCTTCGATGTCACCCTCAGTTGCATGGCCAATCCGCAGGACGAGGTTGCCGGTGTGGTGACCATTCTCCACGACGTGACCCGCGAGAAGCAGGTCAGCGAGATGAAAAGCGACTTCGTCTCGTCGGTCAGCCACGAGCTCCGCACACCGCTGTCGAGCATCAAGGCGTACGTCGAGATGCTGGTGGACGGCGAAGCGCCGGATGAAGAAACGCGCAGCGAGTTCTACAACATCATCCAGTCGGAAACCAATCGCCTGTCCCGGCTGATCGACAACATTCTCAACATCAGCCGCATCGAGTCGGGCATCATCAAGGTCCAGCGTGAGCAGGTGTCGCTGCCGGCCGTGATCAAGGAGGTCATGGACGTCATGCAGCCTCAGGCGCGGGCCAAGAACATCGACCTGTCCGAGCCCGCCACGCCGCTGTATTTCCAGATCTACGCCGACAAGGACATGATTTATCAGGCCCTGCTCAACCTGGTCGGCAACGCGATCAAGTACACCCCGGAAGAAGGGTCGGTGACCGTCGAATCCGTGGTCGACGACCACGATCGCATGGTCACCGTGCACGTCAGCGACTCGGGCGTGGGCATCCCGGCCGACGCGCTGCCGCACCTGTTCGAGAAGTTTTATCGGGTCAACGATCACAAGAAGCTGGCCAAGGGGACCGGCCTGGGACTCAACCTCGTCAAGCATATCGTCGAAACAGTTCATGGCGGCAAAGTCGCCGTGACCAGCGAGGTGGGCCAGGGCAGCACCTTCAGCATCTCGCTGCCTATTTCCGATGGCGTGATGTAAGCCAACGGAGTCGTACCGCTCGGGTCCGGATAAAGCTGTGCCGCCCTTGGGCGTGGCGTACGGGAGTGAATGATGACTGAACCCCATGATAAGCCTTTGGTTCTGGTCGTGGATGACGAGTCGCATATCGTCCACGTCGTGTCCATGAAGCTCCGTAACGCCGGGCTCGAAGTGCTCTCCGCCGCCGATGGGGAGGAGGGCTATGAGAAGGCCATACAGTACAAGCCCGACCTGATCATCACGGACTACCAGATGCCGGTGATGACCGGGCTGGAGCTTTGCTGCAAGCTGCGCGAGCAGGAATCCACCGCGCAAACGCCGGTGATCATGCTGACGGCGCGAGGCTCGGGCCTGAGTGATGAAGACCTGGCCCAGACGAACATCCGTGACGTGTTGACCAAGCCGTTCAGCCCGCGTGAGGTGCTGAGCAAGGTACAGAGCCTGATCCCCAACTCCGAGAGAATGATCACGTGATGACGACGACCGCCGAGGTCGATTGGACGGCGGGCGGAACGCTCGCTGACCGCTGTGCCGAACTGGGGCTGACCATGGTCACCGTGGACAGCGCCGGCGCCATCCGTGCGCTGGCCCTGCCCGACCGGGGCGCCCTGGGTTCGCTGATGCGGCTGGTCACGCGTTCGGCCATGTTCTCCCGCATCCTCTCCCACACCACCGGCCAGTGGGCCGAACGGCTCGACGGCCGACCCGAGGAGTTGTGGCCCGGGTGCTGGGCGGTGCCGCTGGCGATGCGCGTGCGGCGACGACTGGTGGGCTTTCGCGTGGCCCTGTTCCTCACCCCCGAGGTGCTGGCCAGCGAGCAGTTCACCCACATCCTCAACGAAGCCGAGATGGACCAGCGGGCCGCGATCGCGCGCTGGTCCAACCTCCCCCTGCCGCAGGAAGCGGACGTGCGCCGCATCGCACGCCTGCTGACCTGGATGAACGAAGACGTCGACAGCAAGCAGGCCCACGACAACGAAATCGACACCCTCAGTCAGCAACTGGCCGAGACTTACGAAGAACTGTCACTGGTCTATAAGTTCTCGGCCGGCATGACCGTGACCCAGGAGCCGCAGTCGTTCCTGGACGAAGCGCTGTCCGAACTTCAGCAGGTGATCGGCCTGCGCTGGATTCTGCTGCAGCTCAGCGAGACCGATGATCGGCTCGGCGAGATGCGCGGGCAGTTGTTTGTCTCCGGTCAAACCCCGTGCACGCGCACCCGGTTGAGCTCCATCGCCCGCAACCTCATGATGCGCAGCGGCAACGACAGCTCGCCGCGCATCGTCGACAACGTTGAGGAACTGCGCATCGAGGCCTTGAACGGGCTGGCGAAGCGGTTGCTGATCGTGCCGCTGGTGCGTGAAAATCGCCCGCTGGGCCTGATCCTCGCCGCGGACAAGATCACCGACGGTGAACTGTGCAGCATCGACAGCAAACTGATTACCTCGCTCGGCCAGAGCATGGGCATCTTTCTTGAAAATGCCATGCTGTACGAGGACCTGCAGGACATGTTCATGGGGACCTTGCGGTCGCTGGTCAACGCGATCGACGCCAAGGACACCTACACCTGCGGTCACTCGGAGCGCGTGGCGTGGCTGGGGCGCAGCCTCGCCCAGGCTGCGGGACTCGATGAGCACACGGTCGAGCGGCTCCACCTGGCCGGACTGTTGCATGATGTGGGCAAGATCGGCGTACCCGAATCCGTGCTGACCAAGCCGGGCCGCCTGACCGATGAAGAGTTCGACATCATCAAGACCCACCCGCGGATCGGCGCTCGCATCCTCCAGGGCATCCGGCAGATGCAGGACCTGATCCCCGGCGTGCTCTACCACCACGAACGTTATGACGGCCGCGGCTATCCCGATGGCTTGTCCGGCGACAATATTCCGCTGTTCGGGCGACTGCTGTGTCTGGCTGACAGCTTCGATGCGATGAGCAGCACGCGCACCTATCGCCAGGCGCTACCGTTGCATGAAGTGCTGGAAGAGGTCCGTCGTTGTGCCGGCAGCCAGTTCGATCCGCACCTGGCGGAAGTCTTCGTGGACCTGGATTTCACCGAATTTTACCGCATGGTCGAGCAGCACCAGCAGCGTCAGTCGCTGTTGGGGCGGGAGTTGAGCGAGAACCATGAAGCTTAAGCACGAGAACTACGAGCGCATCACGGTCATCGCCAGCGAAGGCGACGTGACGACCGACGACCTGGAGCCGCTGCGCAAGCTGCTGGAAGAGCGTCTGGAAGCCGGCACGCGCGACTTCGTGCTCGACCTGGGGCAGACGGAGTTCGTCGATTCCAAGTCGCTGGAACTGCTGCTGTGGTTGCAGGAGCAGGCGGATGATCGGCTGGGCCAGGTGCGTTTGGCGCAACCGACCGAAAACGTCAGTCGCATCCTCCACATCACCCGATTGGAGCATCACTTCGATGCCCACGAAGATGTCGACGCGGCTCTGAAGAGCTTGAGGTAAACCGTATGACTCGAGCCAAAACATCGGACACACCACAGGCGCCGGCCCCGGGCAAGCAACTCGGCCAGTTGCTGCTGGAAAAGGAACTGGTCACCCCGGAACAGATCGACCAGGCCCTTTCGCACCAGCAATCCCAGGGCCACCGCAAGCTGCTCGGTGAAACGCTGGTTGAAATGAACCTGGTCACGACCGACCAGGTCGCCGAGGTGCTGGCCGAGGCGTATGGCGTGCCTTATGCCAAGGTGTGCCCGCGTCTGGCCGACCCGAAGGTGGTGGAGACGCTGCCGCGCGAGTTCGTCGAGAAGCATTGCGTGATGCCGCTGTTTCTGGTCAACGGCAAGCTCACCGTCGCGGTGCCCGAACCGGCGAACCTGTTCCTCATCGAAGAGATCGAGAAGGTCAGCGGCTATGCCGTGCAGATCGTCGCCGCCACCGCGCACGACATTCAACAGACGCTGCAGTCGTACCTGCCCGCGGCCAACGTCTTCGTCATTGATGAAATCGTCGACGACATCCAGACCAAGGATTTCAACGTCGTCGACAAGCAGATCACCGAACTGACCAACCTCGAAGAGGTTGCCGGTCATTCTCCGGTGATCAAGCTGGTCAACTACCTGATCTACTGCGCCGTGCAGGAGGGGGCCAGCGACATTCACATCGAGCCGGATGAGAATAAGCTGCGCGTGCGCTACCGCGTGGACGGTCGGCTGTACGAGAAGATCACGCCGCCATACCAGATGCATGCGGCCGTGGTCAGCCGCATCAAGATCATGGCGCAGCTCGATATCTCCGAGCGGCGCGTCCCGCAGGACGGCGGCATCCACGTCATGCTCGAAGGGCGCCCCATCGACTTGCGCGTCAGCACCATGCCCGGCAAGCATGGCGAAAAGACCGTCATCCGCATCATCGACAACCGCAACATCCTCGTGTCGCTGGAGAAGCTCGGCTTCACCTATGACATGCTCCAGGTCTTCAAGCAGATCGTCCACTCGCCCAACGGCATCTGCCTCGTCACCGGGCCCACCGGCTCGGGTAAGAGCACGACGCTGTACTCGGCGCTCAGCGAGATCAACGACTCGGCGGTGAATATCTGCACGGTCGAGGACCCGATCGAGTTCAACCTGTCCGGCGTGAACCAGTTCCAGGTCAACGAGAAGGCCGGCTTCAACTTTTCCAACGCGTTGCGGGCCCTGCTTCGCCAGGACCCGGACATCGTCATGCTCGGCGAAATTCGCGACCAGGACACCGCCCGCATCGCCACGCAGGCGGCGTTGACCGGTCACATGGTGCTGTCGACGCTGCATACCAACGACGCGCCCAGCGCGGTGACACGCCTGTACAACATCGGCGTCGAGCCTTATCTCGTGGCCGCCTCGGTGCGGGGCGTGCTGGGCCAGCGCCTCGTGCGCAAGGTATGCTCCAACTGCAAGGAGCCGGTGGACGTGCCGCCGCCGATCCGCCGTACGGCGGAGAAGGTGGTCGGTTCGATCGAAACGTTTTATCACGGCAAGGGCTGCAGCAAGTGTCGGAACACCGGGTTCGCCGGGCGTATCGGCATCTTCGAATTGCTCAAACCGTCCGATGCGATGCTCGACCTGATCGCCGCCGGCGCGAGCCTGGGCCAGTTGCGCGAGCTTGCCGCGCAGGAAGGCTTCATCACCCTTCGCACCGACGGCATGGAAAAGGTCAAGGCCGGCCTGACCACCGTGGAGGAAATCCTCTACGCCACGGCCGGGTAAGGGAGTGTAACCAATGGCCTTGTTCGCTTACGAAGCTCGAGACACCAGCGGCCGCATGACCAGCGGCACGATCGACGCCGCCGACCTGCAAGCCGCCGGACGCCAACTCCGCAACGACGGGAAGTTCATCGTCCGCCTTCTCGAAGCGCGACCCGAAGATCAGGAAGAAGTCGAAACCCCGCTGCACCAGTGCTATCGCCACGTCAAACGCGACGACGTGATCTACATGGCCCACCAGATGTCGGTCATGGTTGAAACCGGTGTCACGCTCGGCGAGTCGTTGCAGACATTGAGCGACCAATGCCCGAATCCGCATTTCCGCCGCATCCTCGAGGATGTGAGCAATCGCGTGCATGGCGGCGAACCGCTCAGCGACGCGCTGGACCATCACAGCCGCATCTTCCCGTCGCTGATGATCTCGCTGGTCCGGGCGAGTGAGGCCTCCGGCACCATGGGGTCGATGCTGGAGCGCGTGTGTGGTTACCTGACCAAGGAACGCGAAACCATCCGCGCCGTGCGCGGGGCGACGATCTATCCGATCATCATGTTGAGCATCGCGGTGACCGTGACGGTGTTCCTGATGGCGTTCGTGTTGCCGCGCTTCGGGCAAATCTTCGCCCAGCGTGGCGCGGTGCTGCCGGCCCCGACGCAGATCCTGCTGAACATCAGCCACATCATGGTGACTTACTGGTATGCCTGGGCGGTGTTGGCGGTGGGCGCGATCGTCGCGGTGCTCTGGATGCGCACGCAGGAGTTCGGTCGGCGCTGGCTCGACTGGCTCAAGCTCCACGCCCCGATCGTCGGGCCCATGATGAATCAGCTCTACGTCACCCGGGCCATGCGCACGATGGGCACGATGCTCAGCGCCGGGGTGCCGATGCTCGACATGATCGCCATCGTCCGCAACGTCACCAGCAACGTCTACTACGACGAACTCTGGGATTACGTCGACGAACAGCTTCGCCAGGGGGTGCAGTTGTCGGTGTCTCTGGGCAACAGTGACCTGATGCCGACGACGGTGTCGCGCATGATTCACTCCGGCGAGAAGGCCGGTCGTCTGGGCGTGGTCATGGAGCGTGTGGCCTCGTTCACGGAAGGGGACTTCGACGATTCGGTGAAGCAGACAACCCAGATCATCGAGCCGGCCCTGATCGTGTTCATGGGTGGCCTGGTCGGTTTCATCGCCATCAGCCTGCTGCTGCCGATCTTCAGCGTCGGCCGCGTCATGGCGGGGGGATAAATCAGCTCATATCCCACGGCTTGCCCAACGCCGCGCCGTCTCGCCATTGTCTCACGGCAAGTGCTCGAGATCGATCATGTCCTTCTGTCGACCCGCGGCTTGCTTGTTCTCGCGAAGGTCGTCGGGTCCGATGAAGGGAACGGTGATGCCGTCCACTTCGGCAAAGACACGATTGACGCAACACCGGGCAAAACTCACCCCCGAAAGATCGGTCATAATCTCGATGCGCAACGGCGGCACGCCAACCCGGAGGATGCGCGTGGGGTCGCTGAAGACATCCGCATTCAATTCGGGATCCGTGAGCCCGAAATCACCCAGTGCATCGATGACTTTCTGTAAATTGTCAGCGTTCGTCGCAATCCATACATCGATGTCGCCGGTATTTCGCGGGTAGCCGTGGAAGCTGACCGCATAGCCGCCTACCACCATGTACTCAACGCGTTTCGCGTTCAGCAACCTCAAGAACTCTTTGAAGTCGATCGGTAGTTGGATCATAACCGTACGTGGATTGGCGGATGTGCTCCAAAGCCTGCAGGCGTTCTAAATAGCTGCGGCTTTTCCAATATGCTGGCTCGTCGGGCGGATCGTGCAGGTCACCAATCGACCAGGCTTTTCTATTCATTCGCAACTGAGACATGCAGGCACCCTGGGTATTATAGCCATTTACCCCGCGGCGGCGGGGCGGCGGAG
>CAYYPN010000012.1:0-22579 GCA_964473545.1 uncultured Planctomycetaceae bacterium | reverse complement strand
ATGACGATGATGACCTCGCGTTTGAGCGTGTTGGTCGACTCGTTGCGGAAGAGCATGCCCAGCAGCGGAATGTCGCCGAGCAGCGGGGTCTTCTCCTTGGTGGAGATACGATCCTTGCTGACGAGCCCGCCGATGATGAAGGGGGTGTTATTGGCGATGCGGCTGTAGGTCTGGACGCGGCGGGTGCTGATGCGCGGCGCCGAGGCGAGCACCTCGCCGGTGTCGGAGTCGATGATCTGCAGGTCCTCGCCGGGAACTTCAGCCGAGACGATGCCGTCGATCTGCATGGACACTTCGTTGGCTTCGAGGGCGACGCGGGGCTTGACGTTGAGCAGGATGCCGATGGGCAGGTACTGGAAGTCGAAGCTGAGCTTGTCGCCGCCGCGCAGCCCCGAAGCGCTGCGGGCGACGGGCACGTCCTCACCCACGCGAATCGACGCCTGGCGGTTGTCCAGGGTCAGGACGCTGGGGCGGGAGAGGATTTCCGCCTCGCCGTCGCGCACCAGGGCGCGCAGCCGGGCCTTGAAGTGGCCGAACACATCACTCAGGCCGACGTCCAGCGTCGACTGGTCGGCGGTGATGTCGGGCAGACGTCCGACCTTGAGGGTTTCCAGTTCGTCAAGATCGTTGAAGGGCGTTTCCAGTTCCCACTCGACGCCCAGTTCGGTCAGGCCGGTCTCGCTGATTTCGAGCACCATGGCCTCGATGAGGATCTGCCGGGCGGGTACGTCGATGTTGGTTCGGATGCGATGGCGGAGATTGGAGACCTGCTCGGGCCGGGCCGGGTGGTAGAGGATCATGAGCTGCATGGTCGGGGCCGAGGCGGTGTTGTCCGGGAGAACGCTGGCCACGGAGGGCGACATGCTCAGCCCGAACGACCCGCCGCCGACCTTGCTTTCACCGACAAGGTTCGAGGCATTGGTCGCGGGAACCGACACGACGATCGGCAGATTCTTCGGATCGACCTTGCCGTCGGGGTTCAGGATTTCCGCGTTGCCGACCCCCTTGCCGCCTTTGTACTCGACAGTCTGATAGCCGAGGACCTTGAGCACGGCCAGGCAACGGTCGGCCTCGATGTAACTCAGGTCCATCGTCTCCATCGCCAGATCGCCGACGGCCATGTCCTTGTAGCGTTCGGCGATGGAAGCTCGCGCGCTTTGCACCAGCTCGACGACCGACGGCAGTTGATCGTTGACCCTGGGCCCGTCATCGGTCAGCAGGACGCCATCGACCAACAGATGCGGCGGCATGCTGGCGAACACGCGATAACCCAGCCGCACCAGCCGTAACCCCTCGGGCGTGGAGCGGGCGAGCACCCGCATCGAACGGATCCCCTGCGGCGGGGACGGCAGTTCGGCGGCCAGCGCGTCGGAAGTCGACTCGTAGCCCAGTTCGGTCCGCACCCGGGTGGCGACGATCTCGACGATCTCCCGGGCCTCGGCGCTGCTGAGTTCATCGAGACTGATGAAGCGGCCCAGGTCGGTCGGAGCGGCGGCGGCGAGTTGGGGTTGGGGCTTCTTCGGCTTGTCGGGCTCGGGCGGCACGTTGGCGTCCTGGGCCCAGGCCGCCCCCCCGCCCAGCGCGGCCAAGCCGACCGTCAACGCCACGATCAGCATGCGCAGACTCGACCAAACGCCCGAACCTTCGCGCTGCTCGGCGTCGCGAGGTCCGGGGTTACGCGATCTTGGGCTGCGCAAGGCCGCCCACGTCAGGCCGAACCGTTCGTTGTCGAGGTCTTCGGGGCGGCCGCAGTGAATGACGCGCCCCTCGTGCAACTGCAGCACCAGGTCGGCATGCATCAACAGTTCCGGTCGGTGGGTAATCATCAAGGTCGTCTTGTCCTGCATGAAGTCGAGGATGGCGGGAATGATCTGCTGCACGCTGGGCTGATCGATCGATGCGGTGGCTTCGTCGAGGATGAGGATCTGCGGGTTCTTGAGCATGGCCCGGGTGAGGGTCAGGCGCTGGCGTTCGCCGCGGCTCAGGGAGATGCCGCCTTCGCCGAGGATCGTGCCGTAGCCCTGCGGCAGGCGCTCGATCATCTCGTGGGCGCCGGTGCGCCTGGCGACCTCGATGATCTGTTGACGCGTCGCGTCGGGCCGGGCGTAGCGCAGATTTTCCAGCACGCTGGTGTCGAAGAGGAACGTTTCCTGGAACGCGATACCGATCGCTTCGCGCAGGTCGCGCAGGTCGCACTCGGCCACGTCGACGTTGTCGATGAGGATGCGCCCGGCCACCGGGTCGATCAGACGCGGCACCATGCTCACCAGCGTGCTCTTGCCCACGCCAGAAGGCCCGACGATCGCGCAGCACCGCCCGGCGGGAATCGTCGCACAAACGTCCTCCAGAACCAGCGGCCCGTCGGGGTAGCGGACGCTGATGTGCTCGAAGCGGATGGCGCCCTGCACGGGTTTGGGCAGACGCCGCGTGCCCGAGACCTCGGCCGGCCCCGACTGCAGCACTTCCGTGGCCCGCTCGAGGCTGGCGGCGGTCTTGGTGAACTTGCTGAACCCGCTGATCAGTTCCAGCAGGTTGGGATACAGCATGCCGACGTACCCGAAGAACATGACGAACGCGCCGATCTCCATCCCGCGCGGGCCCATGACCTGGTACGCGCCATACCCGAGCAACGCCACCGTGCCGACGCCGACGAGCAGGTCGGCCGCGACCTTGTGGGCCACGTGGTAGGTCTTGCCCTTCAGTTCCTTGGCCCGGGACAGTTCGATGGCCTCCATAAATGCCGCGTTCTCGCGATGCTCGGCGGTGAAGCCCTTGACGACCTCAGCCCCGAGAAACTTCTCGATCATGTTGCCGTGCACGATGTCGACCTGTTCCTGGGCGACGCGGCTGGAGGCCTTGATCGGGCGCTTGAAGTAATAGAACATCGCCAGGTGCAGCGGCAGCACGATCGAACACGCCAGCGCCAACGACCAGTTGACCGCGAACAGCACCGCCAGCAACGCCACGAACAAAAGCAACGACTGCAACAGCGTCGGCAACTGGTCCTGGATGAACTGCTGAATGATCAGGCTGTCGTTCATGACGCGGCTGGACATCTTGCCGGCCGGGTTCTGGCGGTAGTACTGCAGGCTCATCCGCTGCATGTGCTCGAACAACCGCTTGCGCAGGCTGAAGCAGACCTTTTCACCGACGGCGACGGCGTTGTACTTGCTGAAGAAGTACAGCGTGTTACGGGCCAGGTACACCCCGCTCAGCCCGATCAGCACCGCCGTGAGCAACGACCAGTTGCCGTGGGGAAACACGTCGTCGATGAGGAGTTTGATGAAGGCGGGGACGGCCATGTTGACCCCGGTCAACGCCAGGAGCATCAGCAGCACCGCGATCATGCGCTTGTAGTGGGGGCGAAGCAGGTCGCCGAACTGGCGGACCATGCCGGTCTGTGGCGCGGACTGGTTGGACGGCTGAGTCATGACTGTCGTACACACCCTGCGTGCTACGCTCGGCAATGCGCGTGACGGGCCGGCCCCCTACCACCTGTAAGACGTCCGGTGATCGGCGTCTGGCTCGCCGCAACCCCGGAGCGCTGCTGGTATACTTCGCTCCATGACAGGCACACGGATCATGCCGGGCGCCGGCCGAGCCGCGGGGCTGCTGGTCTGGGTCGCGGTTGCGGTCGGCTGTGCGACCGGGTCGGGTTCCAACGCCTCGGCACCCGCGGCCGCCACCGGACCGAACAGCAACCTGACGCCGCGTTTGAAACCCATCCTAACCGCGATGGCCCGGGCCGTCGCGGCCGACCAGTCCGGCCAGGCCCAACCCGCACCGGTGCGCGTTGCCGTCGGGCTGCATGCGGTCCGCAACGACGCCCAACTGGATTCGGCCACATTCAACGCCCTGCGCCAACAACTCGTGCGAGGCCTGCTATCGCTCGGCCCGACCCGGGGCTTAACTTTCGTGGACAGCCCCGAATTACGCCGCTACGCCCTGCACACGGCCATCCTGCCCATGGCGGACGATGACCAGGCGACGACGCTGGTCCATATGATTTTAACCCGGGGCGGCCGGCCGGTGTGGGAAGACGTATTCACCGCGTCGCGGCCATGAGACACAATGGCGAAAGCGGTTAAACTGGGTAACCCCCTACGTCCACTAACCGTCTTGAAGACCCACATCAAGGCAATACGCAACACATTTGCAGCGAAATTCACCTTGCCAAGTGAGTCTGGCGGTATATATTCATAGCTCAGTGTTGCGGGAGCAACAGACCCATAGGTGATCCACCGGCCGTGCCGCGGCGCGGGCGACTCGGATTGACCGCATACGTTTCGGGCAAGAGCACGAGAGTGATGGTCCAGCGTGATCGACGCCGGCCGCGTGGCCGGTGGTGGTTATAACGATCACGCCAACATCACCAGGCTTATCGTAAGCCTTGGGAGATCGATGATGACCCGTCACCTGACTGCCTGCATCGCCTTGCTGACCGTTGCCGCCTCGCTCGCCCCAGCCGCCCCGCTGAATCTGGACAAGTCTTTTCCGGACATCTTCGCTGCCAACCTGCAAGGCACCTACGACGCCGACACCGATACGCTGAGCATCACCACCGTTACCGGCGGGGTTTTCGCTTTCCGGGAAGCCACGGCGGCCGAAACGGCCTCGACCTTCCTTGGCTCGCTGACCATCACTGTCCAGATCGACGATACCGGTGCCATCGTTGATTCGCCTTCGAACACTTTGAGCATTGCGAACCCCGTTAACCTCACCAATAACCACGGCGTGCCCACCGGGACGCTGCTCAGTGGCAACGTCGTCGATTTCGGTTTCAGCACAACCGGCGGCGGAGACATCGGCACCATGGAATTCGTCACCGAGTTGGACACGCTCACCAGCGTTCAGCCCAACTTCTTCGCCGACTTCGACATCAACGGACCGGCCACGCTCCTCAGCGGCACGATCATGACCGTCAGCGGTGACAACTTCACCGACTGGACCAGCGATTGGACAATCTCCAGCACGTCCAGCGTGGCGGACACGTTCATCGTGCCCGAACCGGCTACCGCGGTGCTGATGGGATTGGCCGGTTTGGCGCTGCTTCGCCGCCGCATGCGATAAAACCACCGGCCATCGCCGTCCTGCACGGGACTGTGACCGCGACCGGCCGAACGAGATGAGATTGAATCGTGAATCGTCAGATCAAGGAAATTTGCAGGTAGGACGACAACCCGGACTCACGACGCCGCGAGCTCGACCGGCGCGTGCGGCGTTCAGACCGCTTACCGGTCGCCTGACGACCGCTGGAGAAAGACCATGTTCAGCAAGATTCGCAACGACCAACCTCGTGCCCGTCATGCCGGCGACCTCGGCCCGATGGCTGTGATGGAGAGCCTTGAACCGCGCGTCCTGCTCAGCGCCGTCGTGGACAGCGTCGCTCTGCCGCAGGTCACGTTCAACAACGGCGGCACGACCAGCTATGACGCCGCCGCCAACGCCATCGAAGTACAGGCTACGCCGTTGCAATTCACCAGCACGACCGAGAACGGCGTGTTCTTCTCCGGCGCGGTCAACTTCGCCGCCGAAGTCGATGACGCCGGCCAACTCGTCGGCGGTGTTGATGGAGATGACCTGGTGCTCACCGGTGACCTCGACCGCGATCTCGACTTCGTCGTCGACCAGTCCGGGACGCTGCTGACCGGCGAGATCGTCGCCTTCGGCAGCGAAGAACTCGGCGCGACCGATCAGTTTACCTTCATCTTCCAGGTCACCGGTGGCCTGCTCGCGCCCGACTACACCGGCCAGGACGTCGGCATCATCCTTACCGTCGAGAACTCGACGTTCACCGGCGACTTCACGGCCGACTTCGGTGGCTTCGCCAAGGGCGTCATCGGCGGCGTCGCGCCTTTCGTCGAACCCCAGGGCGATCCCGGCATCGACATCGAGAAGCTGACCAACGGCGTGGATGCCGACACCGCGGACGAAGCGGTCGAGGTCGCACCCGGCGAGGACATCACCTGGACCTACCTCGTGACCAACACCGGAGAGGTCGACTTCGAACAGGCCCAAGTCACCGTCATCGATGACAACGGCACGCCCGATGATGACAGCGACGACTTTGCCCCGGCCCTCGACACGTCCAGCGACAACGGCGCCGACGGCGTCCTCAGCGTCGGCGAGACCTGGACCTATACGTACACCACCACCGCCTCGGACCTGACCGGCGGCGGCGCTTCGGTCACGATCGACTTTGACGGTCTGTCGGCCGGCACGCTCGTTGATAACCAGTTCGATGGCGTGAGCATCGAAGCCGACGGCGACAGCACCTCCGGCAATGCTGCCATGATCTTCGACAGCGAAGACCCCACCGGCGGCGATTGGGACCTGGCCACGCCCGGCTACGGCTACAACAACAATGAAGAGCTCGGCAACATCCTCATCATCTCCGAAGACCAGGACACCAACGACCCGGATGACGACGCCCGCGGCGGCGTGATCACCTTCACCTTCGACGAAGCCGTGACCGTCGAATCGATCGGTCTGCTCGACGTGGACAGCAATGAATGGGGTGGTTCGGTGGTTACCCTCGTCACCGAAGGCGGTACGCAGAGCTTCGACATCGATGCCCTCGGCGACAACAGCTACCAGCGCATCGACATCAACACCGACAATGTGCTGGAACTCCGCGTCAACATGATCAGCAGCGGCGCGGTGACCGACCTGGTGTACAGCACACCGGTGGAAGGCGTCTACGGCAACAAGGCCACCGTCAGTGTGCCCGGGGCCGAGGATACCGATGACAGCCACTACACGAATCCCGATGAACCGGCGCCCACCGGCGAAGAAGGCCTGACCCCGGGCTACTGGAGGCAGTCCCAGCACTTCTGCGCGTGGACCGACTACGACCAGAAGGACAGCTTCGAGCAGGTCTTCGGTGTGGATGCCGCGGGCAACCCGACGCTGCTTGAGGCGACGAAGGCCAAGGGCGGCGGCGAGTTCGCCCTGCAGCGTCACGCCACCGCCGCCCTGCTCAACGCGGCCAACACCGGCATCGACTACGCCTACACCCAAGCCCAGATCATCGCCATGGTCCAGCAGGCCTACGCCACGGGTAACTTCGAAGCAACCAAAAACGCCTTCGAAGTCGAAAACGAACGCGGCGGCGAGCCCGACAACGCCAAATGTGACGACCAATGCGACCGTGACGGCAAGGGCGACCGCGGCAAGAAGGGGGACCGCCACGACAAGTGGGGGCGTGACAACAAGTGGGATCGACATGACAAGCGCGATCGTCACAACAAGCATGACGATAAGCACAACTTCTGGTCCAAGCACCGCGACAACGACAAGCACGACAAGTGGTCCAGCCACGACGACAATAAGTACAGCCACAAGGACAACGACCGGTCCAAGCGCGACAGCCATGACAAGTACGACAAGCACGGCAAGTCGTCCTGGTCCGGCCGCTCCGGGTCCTCGTGGAGCTTCGGCGCCCACCATGTCTGGCGGGGCCTGGGCTTCGGCCGCTGATGCTCAGCCGTTTCACCGACCGATCCAACCGGACCCGCTCCCCGTGAGCGGGTCTTTTTATTGGACGTGATGCACCAGCCGCGAGCGAAGTCTCTGGCGTGATCGTGACGATTAACATGATGGCATGGTGACCAGGCCACGAGTTCTGCTGAGTGGAGCGACCGGCTATGTGGGCGGGCGCCTGCTGGCGGCGCTGCGGGAGCGCGACGTGGCGGTGCGTTGCCTGACACGCCGGGCTGAGCCCTTGCGGCCGCGCGTCGGTGACGACGTCGAAATTGCTGTGGGGGATGTGCTGGACCCGGCGTCGCTGGAGCAGGCGATGGCGGGGGTCGACGTGGCTTATTACCTGGTCCATGCCCTGGGTTCAGGCGATGACTTTGCTGAGATCGAACAATGCGGCGCACACAACTTCGCGGCGGCGGCAAAGCAGGCCCGCGTGCGGCGCATCGTCTACCTTGGTGGATTGAGTGATGATCCGGCCTCGTCACCGCATCTGGCTTCGCGCCAGGAAGTCGGTCGCATCCTTCGCGATTCCGGGGTGACCACGATCGAGTTCCAGGCGTCGGTCATCATCGGCTCGGGATCGTTGAGCTTCGAGTTGATTCGGGCATTGTCGCGGAAGTTGCCCGTGATGATCGTGCCGCGGTGGGGGTACACGTTGAGTCAGCCGATCGCCATCGAGGACGTGATTGCCTACCTGACGGCGGGGCTGGAGATTGAAGCCCCGGCCAGTCGTGTGTATGAGATCGGCGGGCCGGATTGCGTGCGGTACGTGGACCTGCTGGCCGAGTATGCGAGGCAGCGCGGGTTGCGTCGGTTGATGATCCGCGTGCCGGTGCTGACGCCGCGGCTGAGCAGTTGGTGGTTGGCGCTGGTCACGCCGGTGTACGCCCGGGTGGGCCGGAAACTGATCGATTCCACGCGCACGCCGTCGGTGGTTCGGGACGAGTCGGCTTTGCGTGACTTTGCGGTTCAGCCGCGCGGCGTGCGGCAGGCGATCGAACGCGCACTGTCCTACGAAGACCAGCAGTTCGCCCAGACCCGCTGGTCCGACGCCCTGTCCGCAACCGGTCCCGTGCGCACGTTCGGCGGTCGCAGTTTCGGTTCAAGGCTGGTCGATTCACGCGTGGCGCACGTGGACGTCGCCCCAAGCCAAGCCTTCGCGCCCATCCGCCGCATCGGCGGCCGCACCGGCTGGTACTACGGCAACTGGCTGTGGCGGGTGCGCGGACGGATCGACGCCCTGGTCGGCGGCGTGGGGCTGCGACGCGGGCGGCGCGACCCCGAACATCCCATCGTCGGCGAAACCCTCGACTTCTGGCGCGTGGATGCGTACGAACCCGATCGCCTGTTGCGCCTGCGAGCGGAGATGCGTTTGCCCGGCCGGGCATGGCTGCAGTTCGAAGTCGCGCCGGCCGAAGGCGGGGGCAGCGAAATCCGACAGACCGCGCTGTTCGATCCGTTGGGCTTGCTCGGGTTGGCTTATTGGTACGCGTTGTGGCCGTTGCATCAACTGGTATTCAGCCGCATGCTGCGCGCCATCGCGCGAAAGGCATTCCACACAGACACGCACACCCCTCGTAATCGCCGCCGTTCGCATCCCCGCTACCACTGAGCCTGACCGGTTATACTGAATGATATGATGACGTCACTGCAACGTGTGCGCCACACCATCGGCGGAAAGCCGGTCGACCATCTGGCCGTCCAGCCGATGGTGATGATGTACTCGGCCGAGCGTTTGGGGATGAAATACATCGACTACACGCGGGACGGGCGCTTGCTGGCCGAAGCACAGTTGGCCGTCGCCGAGGCGTTCGGCCTGGATGCGGTGATTACCTGCTCCGACCCGGCGCGGGAAGTGATCGACATCGCGGGTGAAGACAGCGTGCAATGGCTCGACAACCAGGGCCCGGTGATCGACGAGACCCGGCCGGCCCTGCTGGATAAACACCGGCTCGATTCCTTCGCCGTGCCCGATCCGACGGCCCCGGGGCGAATGAACGACCGGCTGGTCGCGCTGCGGATCATGCGCGAAGCGGTCGGCGGTCAGCAGTCGATCGTCGGCTGGGTCGAGGGGCCACTGGCCCTGGCTCAGGAGTTGCGCGGGCTCAACCATGTCATGGTCGACTTCATCGATGACCCGGGCTTCGTGGAACGCCTGCTCGACTTCACCGCCGACGTGGCAATCGATTATGCCGACGCCCAGGTCGCCGAAGGCGCCGACACCATCGCCATGAGCGACGCGGCGGCAAGCATGATCGGCCCGGCGCTCTACGAGCAGTTCCTCTTCCCTCGACAGTTGCGCGTCATGCAGCACATCCGCGACCGCCATCCCGAGATCATTACCCGGCTGCACATGTGCGGCAACACCGACGCCCTGGCGCCGATCATGGCGCGGCTGCCCATCGACATCTACGAGATCGACTTTCCCGCCCACCTCGATCGCATCCGCGCATCGCTCGGCCCCGATCGCGTGATCAGCGGCAACGTCTCGACGATCACACAGTTGTACCAGGGCACGCCTGATTCGGTTTACGCCGACTGTGCCCGGTGTCACAACACCTGCGGGCGCTATCACATCGTCAACGCCGGGTGCGAGTTGTCGCCCATGACGCCGGATGAAAACCTGCGGGCGATGGTCCGGTACGCCCAGGAGCATAAGCCGGAGGCGGCGGCGGGAATCACCGGTTCTACATCCGCGCCCGTACCAGGATGAAGTACGCCAGCAGTACCGCCGCCAGGGCGATGCTGATCCAGCCGGTCTGTTTGCCCCGGCCGGAGAGGATCTTCACGATCGGGTAGGCGATGAACCCGATGGCCAGGCCGTCACCGATATTGAAGCACAGCGGGATGCCGACCACGATCAGGAACGCGGGGATCGACTCGCTGTAGTCATCCCAGTCGATGCGGGTGATGCTGCGCATCATCATCGCCCCGACGACCACCAGCGCCGGCGCGGTGATCACCGGGTACGACCCGACCATGGCGATGACCGGGGCAAAGAACAGCGCGGCGATAAAACCCAACGCCACGACAACCGCGGTCAGTCCCGTGCGGCCGCCCTGTTCGACGCCCGCCGCCGACTCGATATAGCTGGTCACCGTGCTCGTGCCCAGCGCCGCGCCGAGGACCGTGCCGACCGCGTCGGCCAGCATAGCCCGGCCGGCCCGGGGGAGTTTGTTGTCCTTCACCAGTCCCGCCTGCTCGGTCACCCCGATGAGCGTGCCGATCGTGTCGAACACGTCCATGAACAGAAACAGCACGATGTACGGGATCATCGGCAGCGCAATCGCATGAACCAGGTCCATGCGCAACGCGGTCGGCTCCAGCGACGGCGGCTTGGCGAAGACCGACGACGCCATCGTGAAATCGCTCATCAGTACCGACTGGCTGACCACCGAATCCGCCGCCCATTCGAAGTGGCCCAGCCCCATCTTCAACCCCGCGGCCAGGGCGGTCGCCGTGATGATGCCCCAGAGGATCGACCCGCGTATGCCCATCGTGTGCAGCACGGTGATCACGATCACGCCCACGAAAAAGATCAGGATGTCCGGCGAGTAAAACGTGGTGTTGAGCGTGACCAGCGAACCCGGCGCGTCGATGATGAGCCCGGCATGCTGCAGGCCGATGAATGCGATGAACAACCCGATCCCCGCGGCGATGGCGTTCTTCATCGACGGGCTGACGGCGTTGACGATCTTCTCCCGCACGCCGAGCACGCTGAGCAGAAAGAACAGATAGCCGGCGATAAAAATCACGCCCAGCCCCACCTGCCACGGCTCGGACTCCCAGCCCTGCTGCTCGGCGACCGACGCGATGCCGACCGTGCACGCGCCCACGAAGAAAAAGTTCTGCCCCATCCCCGGAGCCAGGCCGATCGGATAGTTGGCGACCAGGCCCATGACCAGCGTGGCGACCGCGGCGGCGATGCACGTGGCCGTGGTCACCGCGCCGAAGTCCATCCCCGCCCCGCCCAGCACGGCCGGCTGAACGAAAATGATGTACGCCATGGTGAGAAACGTCGTCAGGCCCGCCATCACTTCCGTGCGGACGGTCGTCTGATGCTCAGCCAGTCGAAACATGAACCAATCGCCTCGCTTGCCGCAGAATGAAAAGGCCGATCAATCTGCGTTGGGCTCCGCAATGGCGTCCGTCGACTTGGGCAGGGTCTGCATGACCTGCAGGTCCCACGCCGCGGCGTCCGGGGCCGTCACCTGCAGGTAATACTCACCCGGACCATAGGGCGCCATCACTTCGCCGAGGTTGGATCGGTCGGCCAGCAGCTCGTCGATCTGCCCGATGCGCTGCGCCGTGTCAGGTGCGACCGAAGGCACCGCCCGCAGGACGAACGGCCGATCGGTCGACTCGGTCAGATCGACCTTATAAACGACTTTCCACTGCCCGCTCCCAATCTCAAAACGCAACGTTCGATCGCTGCCGGTCCCGCGGAGCAGGGTGACGTCACGCCATTCGACCCGTGACACCGGCCTGGGCGCCTCGGGCTCGGATTGCGTGGCCGCCGCGGACGCCGCGGACACGGGGCGCGCAGAGGTCGGTTGTTGAGCCTGGCCCATGATGCGCTTGGCCCGGTCGGTCTGAACAAAATAGATGATCGCCACTAACGCGCAGACCACGAAAAACAGCACGTACAGCATGGCCGGCGTGCCGCGGCGACGACGGCGACGGCGTTGTTTTTGATGCTGGAGTTGACTGCCGTGGGCCGAGTGCTCCCACGCGGCGGACCCGGTCGCATCCAACGCGCTCGCCACGCGGTCGGCATCCAAGCCTTGCGGTGCGCCGGTCGGTGCCGCGGCCAGTTCGGGCAATACATCGTCCAGCGCTTCGAGCACCTGCTCCGAACGGCCGGCCGTCTCACCTTTGGCCAGGCGCTCCACGACGCGCCGGCTGATGTCCATGTCCTGACGCTGGCTGCGAAACAGCGCCTCGACATCGAGCAGGACCAGGTGGCGGGTCGCTTCCTGGCCGTCCCCGGCCACGAGCCACTCCAGCTCGTTCATCTCCTCGAGCGTGATGATCCCGTCGGCCAGCTTGAGCGTGAGTTCTTCAGCGCGGGTCATGTGCGACTCAATTGTCGGGCGATGCACGTGGCCATCTTCAGCCGAATGCGATCGAGCGTCTGGCGGACAAACCGCTCGGGCTTGCCGACGGCGCGGCTGATGGCGGTCGGGTCGTGACTGAGCACGTAACGGTGATGCATGATCTGGCTCGCCGCGTCGGTCATCTTCGTGGCGCATTGCCTGAAAGCGACATGCAGTTGCTTCGTGGCGGCGACCGCAGACTGGTCCGTGGCATAAACCCGGGCGAGGTGTTCACGATAGGCCCTCAGGCAATCGCGCGTGTCGGACGTCCGGGCCAACTCATCGCGCACACGCTGCAGGGCGAGGCTGCGCACAAACGAGCCAAACGAATAACGGCGATCGTACTCGGACAGCCGGGCGTGGGCCTCGACGAACAGGTCTTCGACCAGACGTTCGGTGCGACGGTGGTCGTACAGCAGCACCGAAAGCACCTGCCAGACCCCGGCCTGGTGGTCGGCGACGACGTGCTCGTATGCCTGAAGGTCCCCGTCCAGCACTTTGGCCAGATGCTCATCCACAACGGCCATTGTACCGACGGACCGCCTGCCGCCAAGGGCCGCAACAATCGATCGGCGTGATCGCCTTCGGGCGGCTGAAGCGCAAACCATGCGCTGCCGTTTCGTCCCGGCACCCGGCCGCCCACGTCTTAAACTGCTGAAAGGCAAACGCTTGTGAATTGATTCGTCACCCGTCGCGCCTCGCCCCGACCGAAGGAGACCCCCACCGGCAGTGACAACAATTTACGATTGTTTACCGCCACCCCGCGCGGTAAGCTCTTCAGTCGCTCGCGGCAATGGATTGCCCACCCGTCGCACATGGAAGGCCACGTTCCTACAACCCGTCGTTGTGCTGGTCCCGGAGAGTCGGTTCCACCGCATCGACACGGCACAGGTGTGGAGCCTCGCATGAGCCAAATCATCGGCGAGCTTCAGTTCCAACAGGGCGGGCGGGCCATGACCGCGCAGCTTGTCACAGGCCTCACCTGGCAGTGCGACGATAAACAGATCGAAAAATTGCTCAATCAAGCCTGCCCCATCGACGACGAGGGCGGCGGTGAAGTCCATCAGCCCATCGTCCACAGCCTCTATCAGGCCGGTGAACGCCTCGGCGCCGAAGTCCGCGTGCTCCAACGTCAGGACGCTTGAGCGCCTGACCGTAATGGCCACCGATTGTCTTCGAGTTCACTCTTGCAAATCATCCTCTTCGCGCCGCGACGGACCCGAGGGCTGAACGGCGGGAACCACCCGCTGGCGGGTAAGCTTCATCATCGCCCGGTGCGTGCCAATGTCGGCCAGGTCATCCGAATCGTCGCGTGGATGACGCTGACTGTAATGGCCTTCGCCGTCCATATCCCACGCCTGGCGCTGGTCGTTCCACATGATCTGCAGCATCTCCCAGATACGCTCGCGCAAGGGACGATCCTCGATCGGCGTGATCGCCTCGACCCGGGCCAGCAGATTGCGGTACATCCAGTCGGCCGATCCGATGTAGAACGCGCCGTCGACCGGATCCTCCGCGGCATTGCGAAAATAAAAGATGCGGTGATGTTCAAGAAATCGCCCGATAATTGAAATGACGCGGATATTGTCGCTCAAACCCTCGATCTGCGGACGCAGCGAACAGAACCCGCGCACAATCAAGTCGACCTTCACGCCTTCGGAACTGGCGCGATAGAGCATGCGACAAATACCGCGATGCTCAAGTGAATTCATCTTCGTCAGAATATGCGCGGGCTTGCCGACTCGGGCATGATCAATCTCCCGCTCGATCATCTCGTAGAAACGCTGTTTCATGTTGACCGGGGCGATCAGAAGCTTCTTGTAATCGCGCTGCAGCGAGCGGCCGGTCAGGTAATTGAACACCTGGGCCACGTCTTCGCAGAGGCCCGGCTTGCACGTCAATATGCCCAGGTCGGTGTACAACTTCGCCGTGCCGGCGTGGTAGTTGCCCGTGCCGATGTGGGCGTAACACCGCAACCCGTCCGACTCCTGTCGCACAACCATGGCGGTCTTGGTGTGGGTCTTATAGCCGACCAGACCGTAGACCACGTGGACGCCGGCGCCTTCAAGTTCCTGGGCGATCTGGACGTTGCGCTCTTCGTCGAAGCGGGCCTTGAGTTCGACGAGGCAAACGACCTGCTTGCCGCGCTCGGCGGCGCGCATCAGCGTGTGAATGAACGGGCTGTCATCGCCCGTGCGATACAACGTCATCTTGATCGCCAGAACCTTGGGATCGGCCGCGGCGGTTTCGATGAAACGTTGCACGCTCGCGGCAAACGATTCATAAGGATGGTGCACCATGATGTCGCCCGAGCGAATCACGCTGAACACATCTGTTTCCTCGTCGGCCAATACCGGCGGCACCACCGGATGCCACGGCTCGAACTTCAGGTCCGGCAGATTCAGTTCCGCGACCTGGAACAGGTCCGTAAAATCCAGCTCTCCCGGCAACTCGTAGACGTCCGACTCGGTCAGCTCCAGTTCCTGCATCAGAAATCGGCGAATCCACGGGTCGGGGTTGGGGCCATGCTCGAGGCGGACGATCTTGGCGAAGCGACGCTGGCGAAGCTCCTGTTCGATCATCTCCAGCAGGTCTTCAGCATCCTCCTCGTCCCGCTCCAGGTCGGCGTTGCGCGTGATGCGGAACGGCATCACGTCCAGCACACGCATCTCCGGAAACAGATCGTCGAGGTTGTTCGCAATCAAATCGATCAGTGAAACAAACCGAAATTCACCGTTATCATCATCCGCGTCCAGGCGGACCCATTGCGGCAACATGCTCGGAACCTTGATACGCGCGAACAGCTTCTCGTCACTGTTGGGATAGCACACCGTCACGCCCAGCGACGTCGACAGGTTACTGATGAACGGGAACGGATGGCCCGGATCGACAGCCAGCGGCGTGAGCACCGGGAAAATGTTGTCGCGGAAGTACACCTCCGCCGCCTGGCGGTCGGTCTTGGTCAGATCGTTCCACGCCAGCAGTTTGATGCCGTGCCTGGCCATCTCCGGCCGAATCGTACATTTGAACACGTTGGCCTGCTCATGAAGCATGGGCAGGACCATCTGGCGAATTTCGACCAGTTGCTCGGCGGGCGTGCGGCCGTCCGGCGTGCGCCGCACCACCCCCGCCGCCATCTGACGCTTGAGCCCGCCCACGCGCTTCTGGAAAAATTCGTCCAGGTTGCTGGTGAAGATCGCCAGGAACTTCGCTCGTTCCAGCAGCGGCGTGCGCTCATCGATCGCCTCGTACAACACGCGCCGATTGAACTCCAGCCAGCTCAGTTCGCGGTTGAGAAACTCCTCCGGACTGACCTCGCCTTTTTTCGGATCGCCAACGGTTACCTTGGCGTCGCCTTGACGACTGGGTGCGATGCTCATCGTATGGCTTCACTCTCAAAAAGCCGGTGCCGACAGGGTTTCCCGACGTCTAACATGACCTCATACTTTATCCGCATCCACGACCGGCGTCGAATGCGCAGGACAACCATTTGAGAAGTCGCGTTCGGCGAATTCAGGCCTCGTGCCAGGCGAAGTGGATGCGACGACCGAATATGCGCGACATCAGGTCGACCTTGCGGACCGGTTCGATGAGATCACGGACGCGCGCGCGATTCGTCACCGCACAGTCGATTAACAGCGTCCGATCGGTCAGCGCGCAGCACAGGTCGGTGACGACTTGCTCGTGACCCTTGTCCAAGGCGTCGGCGGTGCGGAGGATCGACGCCAGCACGCGCACCACGCGACGATCCTTGCGTTCAAGCGACATGAAGCGACGATGATGCGAGCCGGGCTGTGCCTTGCGGTGATATCGGGCGACACAACCGATGCGGAGGCGGCGCGTCGGCGTGAAGAAATCTTCCGTCAGCAGTGTTGACTCCATGATGATGCGGCAGCTTCTCTTATGATGGCGGGGCCGGCCGGCGATCTGTCCGATGTCGTGAAGCAGGGCCGCGGCATAAAGATCGAACCGTTCGTCATCACCCAGCCCGTGTTCGACTTCCAGATCATCGAACAAGGCCGTGGCCAGCCGCGCCACATGATGGGCGTGGGCGGCATCGTAGTGGTTGGTCTGGGCGAGTTGGATGACGCCATCGAGCGCCGCCACGCGATCGGCGCGTTCATGACGGGGCGAGATCGGTGTAACCGCCGGGTGGGGCGAGATCGATGAAGCAGGCAAGATCACGTGCGACCATCCGTGGTCAGGCGTGCAAACGTAGGCGGGGGCGGTGATCCGTCACACGCCAACAAATCCGCTGGGCGCATTATCGGATGCTCGGGGCCGCAAGAGGATTAGTTTTCCGTTAGCCGCCTGAGCGTCGACGACGGTGACGGCGGCGGGTCGATCGTTGCGGTCTCGAGCGAAGGCTGCGCCGACGATTCGAATGCGTTGCGCAGCGTCTGCCAGCACCGGCTTCGGAGAAGCTCGCGCCACAGGCCGGTGAACTGGCCGTAATGAATCTCGCGCTGACCGATGCAATGCTCCCGCAGCGTGGCGAGGTCGCGTTCGATCCTCGTGAATCCGCGCAGGTGCCCGAAAAATTCCTGCGTGCGTTCGCGTTCGGTCTCGAGAAACTGCGGCAACAGTTCGATCCACATGTCCGCATCATGCACCTGGCCCAGAGCCTGTTGCACGCGGCGCATTTGGGCGATCGACTCGTCCAGGGCCCCGTCGTAAAACTCGGCGAACAGTTCCATCGTGTACCGCAGGGCCTTGGCGGCGAAGCGCATGCGGTGCAGGCCTTCGATCATGTGCGGCTGGGCAACAAACGGCTCATGCGCCAACAGCTCATCGAGTCGTTCGGTGATCGCGCGGCGGGCATAGTCGCGCAGCGCTGCTTCATCGGGCGATTCCCGCCCGGCTTCGAGGCGCGCCTTGACCGTCTGGCGATCAAGGTAATCGGGCATGCGTTTGACCAAGTTCGATTGCTCCAGGTTATCGACCGCATGGATCACGTCGGGCTGGCAGCGTTGACGTTGCTGGGTCAGGCGCAGATGCAAGCGTTTGATGCCGGTCGCTTTGCCCGGGTTGCCAAGCGACTGCTGGTAGTCGTCGATGAACTGGATCTGGACGTCGGCATCGCGCGCCGCGCCGAGGGCCTGGCCGAGTCGTCGGACCTGCCTGCGCCAACGTTTGGCCTTGCCGTCGCCCAAGGCTGGATCACATAACTCCAAGCCCACTCGTAATCTGCGACAAGCGACCCGCATGCGGTGCACTGCTTCGACGTCATCCGCCTGACGTACCGGCTCGGTCAGCGACTGCAGCTTACCCAGGCGCTTACTCAGCACTCGGGCGGCAAACAGGCTCAGGGATGGATCGGTCTGGGCCATGAGGGGATTCGCAAACGAATGAGCTTAACCACAGATACCAACAGGACGGGCCTGGGAACGAAATTTAACCAAATACTAACAAATTGGCCGGATCGCGCGTCCTTGCCAACCATGCCCGCTAATGTCTTTCTCACGTGTGGCTAATCCGGGATTAACGGCGTTCGGTTAACAGTGTTGTCTGAATTTTGGTATTTGCGGACATCGCCTGGTGCGTCCTGTGTAGGGCACGGGCCGTGCCGCTTGTTCCTTCCTGCGGCGAGGCCACCACCTTGCAGACCAGCACCATGACCGCCAAAACACCTAAGAATACCGCTCCGGACGATCGTGCCCGCGTGCTCGTCGTGGAGGACGAACCGGACCAACAGGAACTGCTTCGCTTCAACCTGACCCGAGAGGGTTATCACGTCAGTTGTGCTGACGATGGGCGTGAGGCGATGGAGATGATCCGTAACGGCGAAGTGCCGGACCTGGTGGTGCTGGACCTGATGCTGCCGGGCATGGACGGATTGGAAGTGTGCAAATCGATTCGGCGTGACGCGAAGACGGCGCATCTGCCGATCGTGATGCTGACAGCCAAAGCCGAGGATTCGGACGTGGTGACGGGCCTGGAACTGGGCGCTGATGACTACGTGACCAAACCTTACAGTCCGCGGGTTCTGCTGGCGCGGGTCAAGGCGGTGCTGCGAACGCGACAGATTGCCGCCGGGAGCGATGAATCGGGCCAGGAGCCGGTGATTCGTCACAAAGACCTGGTCATTCGCCCGGATCGGTTTGAGGCGACGGTCGGCGGCCATCCGGTCAAGCTCAGCGGTACGGAGTTCCGCATGCTGGCGTTGCTGGCCAGCCGACCCGGCCGGGTGTTTACCCGGGCCCGGATTATCAAGAACGTGCACGGCGAGAACTGTGCCGTGACGGATCGTTCGGTGGACGTGCATATTTTCTGGCTTCGTCAGAAGCTTGGGGCGCGCGGCCGAATGATCGAAGCGGTGCGAGGTGTGGGCTATCGCTTCCGCGAAACCGAGGCCTGAGCGGTCATTTGCAGGTGGAAAGCGAGGGGCACTTTCCGAGCAGACCCGCAACCTGCCGAAGCCTGGAGGATCAGGGCGGCCGTCTTCAGATACGACGAAAAATCTCGACATTTGCGTGTTGGGTCCGCTCGGTTCACAATGTGGGGCCCAAACCCGATCGTCCCTGACGGGTTACCCGCTACCGGCCAAAGGAGATGATCTGGCATGAAACTGATAACCGCCACTTCCATCGCGATGGCGCTGCTCTGCGGCGTTGCCGTGGCACAGGACGAAGTCGATCCGAAGTATCCGATGTACCTGCCGGCCCCGGGCGTGTCCGGGCACATCAAGGTCGTCGGCTCGGACACCATGAACAACCTGATGACGCTCTGGGCCGAAGGCTTCCGCGATTATTACCCCGCGGTTCTGATCGAAATCGAAGGCAAGGGTTCGAGCACCGCTCCGCCGGCGTTGATCGAGGGCACCGCGACGTTCGGCCCGATGAGCCGCGCCATGAAGCCCGACGAAATCAACAGCTTCCAGCAGAAGTTCGGCTTCAAGCCCACGCCCATGCGTACGGCCGTCGACATGCTCGCGGTCTATGTCCATCGCAACAACCCCATCGCCGAGCGTGGCCTGACCCTCGACGAGGTCGACGGCATCTTCAGCCAGACCCGTAAGAGTGGCCACAAGGAAGTGAATACCTGGGGTGACCTGGGCCTGGGCGGACAATGGGCCGACAAGCCCCTCCGCATGTACGGTCGTAACGAAGCCTCCGGCACGTACGGCTATTTCAAGGAGCACGCCCTGCTCGATGGCGACTTCAGGAACGCGGTCGCCTCACTCGGCGGCTCGAGCGCGGTGATCCAGGCCGTGGCCAAAGATGAAGCCGGCATCGGTTACTCGGGCATCGGTTACAAGTCGGCGGACGTGAAGGTCGTGCCGCTCAAGGACCGCGGCGGCGACAAGTTCGTACCCGCCAGCCCGGCAACGCTCGAAGACTACCCCCTGGCCCGCTTCCTTTACGTGTACGTGAACCACCGGCCCAACAGCCAGCTCGACCCGATTCGTGCCGCGTTCCTGAAGTTCGTCTTCAGCGAAGAAGGTCAGGGCGTGGTGATGCAGGACGGCTACATCCCGGTGAGCTTCAAGATCGCGCAGAAGGACATGGAGCAAGTGAACCTGGAGTTGACGCCCGAACCGTGAGCCAGCGGGGCGGGTGATCGGCCAGGGAAGGTCACGCCAACGCCGGACGGGCACGCTTGACGATGAACGACCGCCAACTGCCTTTCACCGGCCGCCGGCGCGAACGCTCGACCCACTGGGGTGTGCGGGCGACGGACGTTGTCTCGCGCAGCGTCATCACCGTCGGGGGCATCGGCACCATCATCGCCGTCTGTCTGGTCGCCCTGTTTCTCATCTGGGTGATTCGCCCCCTGATCTTCGGCGAGTCCAAGGTCGACGAACAACTGTCGCACGCGACCTCGTGGGCGCAAGCCAAGCCTGTCCACGTCGCACTCGACGAGCACCAGAGCATGGGCTGGGCGCTGTTCAGTGACGGTCGTGTCCAATTGTTCCGCGGGGACACCGGCGAGCCGCTCGGCCAGATGGATCTGGCACCCGACGCCAATGCGACGGCCTGGTCGGTGCCCATTGCCGGAGACGAGCTTTGTGTCGGGTTCGACGACGGCACGATCCGCGTGATCCGCCTGCGGTTCAAGACCGAGTTCCTCGAAGCCGAGCAGGTGCCCGAGTCGCTGCGCGCGCTGGCGATCGGCGAGGTGACGCCGTACCGCGGGGGGGTGGTTGAGAAGACGCCGATCGGCCAGTACCGCCTGCAGACCCTGCAAACTCGACCCATCGGCGAGCCGCGCCAACTGCTGAGCGGGCCGGTCCGGCTGATCGATCACAGCATTCTGCAGGAACGGCTTTACATCGCAGCGGTCACCGATGCCGGAACCGATGGCCCGGAAGCAGCCTTCGCCTCGGGACAACTGGGCGTCAACAAGCTTACCGACGAGCCGCAGGCGCGCATCGAACGAACCTGGACACTCGATGATCCCCGCCTGGCTGACGAGGTCGCGCGATTCTGTCGCATCAGCGAACTGGGCGACAACCTCTACCTGGCCTGGGCGGATGGGCGGGTTCACCGTTACCGCACCAACGACCCCAACGGCCCGCGACGGGTCGAGCAACTCGACATCGTCCCCGGGGAGCAGGTCCAACTCACCGCTTTCGACTTCCTGCTCGGGCGCACGACGCTGCTGACCGGCACCAGTGAGGGTGCGATCGACGCTTACTTCCCCGCGCCGATCGAGAACAACATCGAGCAACTGCTGCTGACCGGCGACGGCGGCGACGGCATGGGTCTGGCCCACGCGCGGCACCTGCGCGACGCTGACGGCGCCGCCATCACCACCCTCGCCGCCAGCCCGCGCAGTCGCGCCTTCGTCGCCGGCACCGCCGACGGCAAACTCATCGCCCTGTTCACCACCGGCGGGCAGCCGTTGGCCCAAACTTCGACGGGAACCAGCGAACCGATCCTCGCCGCCAGCGTTGCGCCCGAAGCCGACGGCGTCGTCGGGCTTTCCGGGGCCAACCTGCTGCGGTGGGACTTCTACGCCAGCCATCCCGAGGCCACCACCAAACTGCTGTTCGACGCGGTGTGGTACGAAGGCTACGCCGGGCCGATCTTCGAATGGGAAAGCTCCAGTGGCACGGGCAGGGTCGAGCCCAAGCTGTCGATGATTCCGTTGATCTTCGGCACGCTCAAGGCGACCTTCTACACCATGCTGTTCGGCACGCCGCTGGCGTTGCTGGCCGCGGTGTTCACCAGCGAGTTTCTCCATCCCCGCGCCAAGTCCCGCATCAAGCCGACCATTGAAATGATGGCATCCTTGCCGTCGGTGGTGCTGGGGTTCCTGGCGGCGCTGGTGTTCGCGCCGATGATCAGCAAGATCGTCCCTTCCACGCTGGCGCTGATGTTCACCGCACCGTTGACATTCCTCGTCGGCGCGTACATCTGGCAACTGCTGCCGTATCGCCTGACGGTGCGCTGGCGCGAGCAGCGGTTCTGGTTTGTGTTGCTGGTCTCACCGGCGGCGGTGATCGCGGCGATGGGCGCCGACTGGGTGCCGCTGCTGCGATCGATGCCGCTGCTCGGTTCGTTCGAAGGACTGGGGGCGGCGCTGGAAGAGGTGCTGTTCAACGGCGATATCAAGCAGTGGCTCAACGGCCTGGAGCGCGACCCGGCGTGGGGCGGCGCGTTCGGCGGGCTGCTCATCCTCCTCCTGCCGATCAGCGTGCTGCTGATGTCGGTGGCGATGGGGTTGTATGTCAATCCGTTTCTGCGGTGGCGTGCCGGGCACTTTTCCCGGGGCCAGGCGGCGCTGCTGGACATCATCAAGTTCCTCGCGGGTACCGTGGTGACCCTCGGCGTGGCCTCGGCGCTGGCCGGGCTGCTGGCGGCGATGGGCTTCGACCTCCGCCACCCCGTGCCCTACGTCGGGTCGGTCTTCGGGACCTACAATCTCGGCAACGGCCTGGTCATCGGCCTGGTCATGGGCTTCGCGATCATCCCCATCATCTACACCATCGCCGAAGACGCGCTGTCGACCGTGCCCGAGCACCTGCGATCCGGTTCGCTCGGCGCCGGGGCCACGCC